>NZ_JBPQTP010000061.1:0-39464 GCF_051386395.1 Micromonospora sp. URMC 106 | reverse complement strand
TCCAGGAACGCGTTACCCGCCGCATACGCCGACTGACCCGGCGAACCCAACACCCCCGCCACCGACGAGAACACCACAAACAGACCCAGATCCAACGACGCCGTCGCCTCGTGCAACCACCAACCCGCCGACACCTTCGGCGCCAACACCGCCGCCAGACGCTCGACGGTCAACCCCTCGACCACACCGTCGTCCAACACACCCGCCGTGTGCACCACACCCGCCAACCGACCCGCCGCGGTCACCTCACCGACCAGGCCGAACACCTGATCCCGGTCCGTCACGTCACACGCCACCACCCGCACGGCGGCACCCAGACCCGACAGCCGCCCCGCCAACTCTTCCGCGCCCGCAGCCTCCGGCCCCTGCCGCGACGCCAGCACCAGCGACCGCACCCCGTACGACGACACCAGGTGCTCCGCCACCAACGCGCCGAGCGCACCGGTACCACCGGTGACGAGCACCGTGCCCTCGCCCACCACGGCACCGTCCACCGACGCGGGCACGACGGACCGCACCAGACGCGGCACGAACACCGCACCCGCCCGGACCGCGACCTGACCATTCGTCGCCGTCGGATCGTCCGCTCCCGCCAACACACCCAACAGGCCGGCGTCCAGGTCACCGTCCACGTCCGCCAGGAGGATGCGGCCCGGATGCTCCGACTGCGCCGACCGCAGCAGACCCCACACCGCCGCACCCGCCAGGTCGGTCACCCGATCCTCGTCGCCGACCGACACCGCACCCCGGGTCACCACCACCAACCGCGAATCCGCCAGCGCGTCCGCCGTTAGCCACGACCGCACCGTCGCCAACACGGCCGAGGCCGTCGCCCGCACCGCGTCCGGGACGGCGGCATCCGATGCGGCGACCGGCAGCACCAGCCTCCGCGGCGCGGCCAGATGACCGGCGTCGACCGCCGCGGCCAGCCCGTCGACGTCGGGGAACGCCGGCAGCTCGACGGCGGCCGGCGAGCCGAGAAGTGCCCATCCGGAGACGTCCCCGGCCGCCGCGACCTCTCCGGCCTGCCAGGCCACCTCGAACATCGAGCGGGACGCGGCGTTCCCGGCGGTGATCCCGGTGGGCTCCCGCAGCGCCAGGGAATCCACCGACACCACGGCGGCGCCCGACTCGTCGCACGCGGCCAGCCGCACCGCGGAGCCCGCGCGCGTCAACCGCACGCGCAGCGCCCGCGCGCCCGAGGCGTGCACCTGCACACCCTCGAACGCGAACGGCACCCGCGGCCCACCCGACTCCCCGCCCAGCAACAGCCCGATCGGGTGCAGGGCCGCATCCAACAGCGCCGGATGCACACCGAACCGAGCCGCCTCCGCAGCCGCGTCGTCCGGCAGCGCCACCTCGGCGAACACCTCGTCACCGCTCGCCCAGGCACGCCGCAACCCCTGGAACACCGGCCCGTACGACAGACCGTGCTCCGCCAGCGTCAGATACCACCCCGACAGGTCCACCTCGGACACGCCAATCGGGGGCCACTCGCCCACGCCCGGCTCGTCGGCCGATCCCGGCTCCAGCACGCCCTCCGCGTGCTGGAGCCACTCGGCCTCCGGGTCGCCCTCGGACTGGGAGTGCACGGCGACGACCCGGGTGCCCGCCTCGTCGGCCGCGCTGACGCGCACCTGTACCCGCACCGCGCCGGTCTCCGCAAGCACCAGCGGCGCGTGGATCGTCAGCTCCCGCACCCGCGACGCGCCCACCTCGTCGCCGGCCCGCACCGCCAGCTCCACGAGGGCCGTGCCGGGCACGACCGTCGCGCCGGAGACGGCGTGGTCGGCCAGCCAGGCGTGGGTGGCGAGCGACAGCCGGCCGGTCAGCACCACCATGTCCGCGCCGGCGACGGTGACGGCCGCGCCGAGCAGCGGGTGCCCGGCCACGCCCAGTCCGGCGCCGGACACGTCGGCGGTACGGGCCCGGCCCGCACCGAGCCAGTACCGCTCGTGCTGGAAGGCGTACGTCGGCAGGTCGACCCGGGCGGCGCCGGCGTCGGTGAACCACTGCGGCCAGGTGACCGGGACGCCGTGGACGTGCAGCTCGGCCAGCGCGGCCAGCAGCGCGTGCGGGGCGGGCCGGTCCCGGCGCTGGACGGCGACCGCGAGCGCGTCGTCGGCGAGCAGGTCGGCGTTCATGGCGGTCAGGACGCTCTGCGGGCCGATCTCCAGGAAGGTGTCGACCCCGGCGGCGCGCAGGGCGGTGACGCCGTCGGCGTACCGGACGGCCTCGCGGACGTGCCGGACCCAGTAGTCGGCGCGGGTGATCTCCTGCGGGTCGGCGAGCGCCCCGGTCAGGTTCGACACCACCGGCACCAGCGGCGCCCGGAACGTCAGCCCGGCGAGGACCGTGCGGAACTCGTCGAGCATCGGCTCCATCAGCGGGCTGTGGAACGCGTGGCTGACGGTGAGGCGGCGGGTCCGCGCGCCCCGGCCCTGCCAGGTCCGCTCCAGCTCGTCGAGGGCGTGGAGGTCCCCGGAGACCACGACGGCGGCGGGGCCGTTGACGGCCGCGATGCCGACGCGGTCGGTCAGCCCGGCGATCGACTCCGCCACCGCCGCCTCGTCGGCGGCCACGGCGAGCATGCCGCCGCCGGCCGGCAGGGCCTGCATCAGCCGGCCCCGCGCCGCCACCAACGCGCACGCGTCGGCCAGGGACAGCACCCCGGCGACGTACGCGGCGGTCACCTCGCCGATCGAGTGGCCGGCGACCATGTCGGGGACGACACCGAACGACTCCACGAGGCGGAACAGCGCCACCTCGACGGCGAACAGCCCGGCCTGGGTGAACACCGTCTGGTCCAGCAGTTCCGCCTCGGCGGAACCCTCGGAAGCGAAGAGCACCTCCCGCAGCGGACGAGGCAGCAGCGGGTCGAGCTGCGCGCACACCTCGTCGAGCGCGGCCGCGAAGACCGGGAAGCGGGCGGACAGTTCCCGGCCCATGCCGGCGCGCTGCGCGCCCTGCCCGGAGAAGAGCACGGCCAGTTGGGTACGCCCGGTGCCGGTGACGACGGCGCCGGACGGCTCACCGGCGGCGAGGGCCCGCAGCCCGGCCAGCAGTCCGTCGCGGTCCGTCGCGGTGACCACCGCGCGGTGCTCCAGCACCGCCCGGCTGACCGCCGACGACCAGCCGACGTCCACCGGGCGCAGGTCCTCGTCGCCCGCGATCCAGCGGGCCCAGCGGTCCGCCTGCGCCGCCACGGCGGCCTCGGACCGGGCCGACAGCAGCACCGGGACCGGAGCCGGCACCAGCTCGACGGCGGGCTCGTCGCCGCGCGGGGGCGAGCCGGCCTCCCGGGTCGGCTCCGCCTCGGCGGGCGGCTGTTCGATGATCACGTGCGCGTTGGTGCCGCTGACCCCGAACGACGAGACCGCCGCGCGCCGGGGCCGGTTCGCCGCCGGCCAGTCGCGCGCCTCGGTGAGCAGGGAGACGGCTCCGGCGCTCCAGTCGATGTGCGGGGACGGCTCGTCCACGTGCAGGGTCGACGGCAGCACCCCGTACCGCATCGCCATGATCATCTTGATGATGCCGGCCGCCCCGGCGGCGGCCTGCGTGTGCCCGATGTTCGACTTGATCGACCCGAGCCACAACGGTCGGTCCTGCGGCCGGTCCTGCCCGTAGGTGGCCAGCAGCGCCTGCGCCTCGATCGGATCACCCAACGTGGTGCCGGTACCGTGCGCCTCCACGGCGTCCACGTCCGCCGGGGTCAGGCGCGCGTTGGCCAGGGCCTGACGAATCACCCGCTGCTGCGACGGACCGTTCGGCGCCGTCAACCCGTTCGACGCGCCATCCTGGTTCACCGCCGTACCCCGCACCACCGCCAGGACCCGGTGCCCGTTACGCCGCGCGTCCGACAGCCGCTCCACCAGCAGCACACCGACACCCTCGGACCAACCCGTGCCGTCCGCCGACGCCGCGAACGACTTGCACCGCCCGTCCTGCGACAGACCCCGCTGCCGGGAGAACTCGACGAACGTGCCCGGCGTCGCCATCACGGTCACACCGCCGGCCAACGCCAGGTCGCACTCCCCGCTACGCAGCGCCTGCACCGCCAGGTGCAACGCCACCAACGACGACGAGCAGGCGGTGTCCACCGTCACCGCCGGCCCCTCCAGGCCGAACGTGTACGCCACCCGACCCGACAGCACGCTGCCCGACGTGCCGGTGCCGAGGTAGCCGCCCACCCCCTCGGGCAGCTCCTGCACTCCGGAGGCGTAGTCGTGGTACATCAACCCGGCGAACACACCGGTCCGGCTGCCCCGCAACCGCTGCGGGTCCAGCCCGGCCGACTCGAACGTCTCCCACGAGGCCTCCAGCAGCAACCGCTGCTGCGGATCCATCGCCAGGGCCTCCCGCGGCGAGATCCCGAAGAACCCGGGGTCGAACTCCGCCGCCCCGTACAGGAAACCACCGTGCCGCGTGTACGACGTCCCGGGGTTGTCCGGGTCGGGGTGGAAGAGCCGGTCGAGGTCCCAACCCCGGTCGGTGGGGAACTCCCCGATGCCGTCGGCCCCGGCGGCGACGAGGTCCCACAGTTGCTGCGGGTTCGTCACGCCGCCCGGGTAGCGGCACGCCATGCCCACGATGGCGATCGGCTCGTCGGCGCTCGCGGCCGCCACGACGGACTGCTGGTCGGCGACCTGGCCGGACAGCTGCTCGTACAGGTGGTCGGAGAGGGCGCCGGGGGTCGGGTAGTCGAAGACGAGCGTCGAGGTGAGCCGCAGCCCGGTCGCGCTGTTGATCCGGTTCCGCAGTTCCACCGCGGTCAGCGAGTCGAAGCCCAGCTCCCGGAACGCCCGGTCCGCCGGCACCTGCTCGGCGCCGCTGTGGCCGAGGACCTGCGCGACCAGCCCGCGGACCAGCAGGTCGATCTGGGTCCGCGCCTCCTGCGGGTCGAGGCCGGCCAGCCGGTCGGCCCAGCCCCCGGTGCCGGAGCGGCGGCGCTTCGCGGCCGGTCCCACCAGGGTCCGCAGCATCGGGGGCACCCGGCCCGCGGCGGTCTGCGCCCGCATGGCGGGCAGGTCGACCACCGCCGGGACCAGCGCCGCGCCGCCGTGGGCCAGGGCGGCGTCCCAGAGCCCGAGGCCGATCTGGGCGGTCATCGGGACCAGACCGGCCCGGCTGACCCGGGCGCGGTCGGTGTCGTTGATCGACGCGGCCATCCCGTCGGTGTCCCACATGCCCCAGGCGAGGCTGACCGCGGGCAGCCCTCGCTGCGCCCGCACCTGGGCGAGGGCGTCCAGGAAGGCGTTCCCGGCGGCGTAGGCGGCCTGGCCGGGCGAGCCGAGCACCCCGGCGACGGAGGAGAAGAGCGCGAACAGGTCGAGGTCGAGTTCCGCGGTCGCCTCGTGCAGCCACCAGCCGGCCGTGACCTTCGGCGCCAGCACGTCCGCCAACCGGTCGGCGGTGATCCCGCTGACCACGCCGTCGTCCAGGACGCCGGCGGTGTGGACCACGCCGGCCAGCCGGTCCTCGGCGGTGACCGCCCGGACCAGCTCGCCGACCCGCGCGCGGTCGGTCACGTCCGCCGCGACGACGCGGACGGCCGCGCCCAGCCCGGTCAACCGCGCCACCAGCTCGTCGGCGCCGGCGGCCGCCGGGCCCTGACGGGAGACCAGCACCAGCGAGCGGACGCCGTACGAGGTGACGAGGTGTTCGGACACCAGGGCGCCGAGCGATCCGGTGCCACCGGTCACCAGGACGGTTCCTCGGTCGAGGGCCGCCGGGGCCGGCGCGCCGCCGGCGGCGCGGACCAGTCGGGGCAGGTACGCCGTGCCCGCCCGCACCGCGAGCTGCCCGCCCAGACCCGGGTCGTCGGCGGCGCCGGCGAGCAGGGCCAGCAGGTCGGGATCCAGGTCGAGGCCCGGTTCCAGGTCGGCCAGGACGATCCGGCCGGGGTGTTCCGACTGCGCCGAACGCAGCAGGCCCCACACCGCCGCCCCCGCCACGTCGGTGACCCGGTCGTCCGCGCGGGCGGCCACCGCGCCGCGGGTCACCACGACCAGCCGCGAGTCCGCCAGGAGGTCGGCGGCGAGCCACGCCTGCACCGTGCCGAGGACGTCCGCCGTCACCGACCGCACGGCGTCGGGCACGTCCGTCCCGGGCCGCGCCACGGGCACGGGCAGCAGCAGCGCCGCGGGGGCGGGGGCGGTCCCGCCCGTCACCGCCGCGGTCACCGCCGCCACCCCGGCGTACGCGGGGAGCTGCGGCGCGCCGTCGAGCGGGTGGTCACCGAGCACGATCCAGCCGTCCACGCCGTCGGGCGCGGTGAGCTGCTCGGGCTGCCAGGAGACCTCGAAGAGGGAGCGGTGCGCCTCGTTCGGGGCCGCCGCCACCCCGGTCATCTCGCGGAGCGTCAGCGAGTCCACCGACACCACCGGCGCACCGGTCTCGTCGACGGCGACCAGCCGCACCGAGCTGCCGGACGCGGTCAGGCGCACCCGCAGCGTCCGCGCCCCGACCGCGTGGACCTGCACGCCCTCGAACGCGAACGGCACCCGGGCACCGCCGTCCGCCCCGTCGGCCGGCAGCAGCCCCACCGGGTGCAGCGCGGCGTCCAGCAGCGCCGGGTGTACGCCGAAGCCCGCCGGCTCCCCGGCCACCTCGTCGGGCAGGGCGACCTCGGCGAACACCGCGCCCTCGCCGGTCCACGCCCGGCGCAGGCCCTGGAAGACCGGCCCGTAGGAGAGGCCGTGCTCGGCCACCGTCCGGTACCAACCTGTCACGTCCACCTCGGACGCTCCCGACGGCGGCCACGTGCCCACGGTGGGCTCGTCGGCGGTCGGGGCACCGACGAGGCCGTCGGCGTGCCGGGTCCACCCCGACTCCGGGTCGTCCTCGGGCTGGGAGTGCACGGTCACCGAGCGGGCACCGGTCCCGTCGACGGGACCGACCCGGACCTGGACCCGCACCCCGCCGCCGGTGGCGGGCAGCGCGAGCGGGGCGAGCACGGTCAGCTCCCGGACGCGGGACGCGCCGACCTCGTCGCCCGCACGGACGACGAGGTCCACCAGGGCGGTGCCCGGCACGACCACGGCGCCGGACACGACGTGGTCGGCGAGCCATGGATGGGTCGCCACCGACAGCCGGCCGGTCAGCAGCACCATGTCCTCGCCGGCGACCGAGACGGTCGCGCCGAGCAGCGGGTGCCGTGCCGCGCCGAGGCCCGCCCCGGAGAGGTCGGCCGACTGGCCGGCCGGCGGCAGCCAGTAGCGCTCGCGGTGGAAGGCGTACGTGGGCAGGTCGACCCGGCGCGCCCCGGTGTCGGCGAACCACTGCCGCCAGGTGACCGGCACGCCGTGGACGTGCAGCTCGGCCAGGGCGTGCAGCAGCGCATGCGCCTCGGGCCGGTCCCTGCGCTGGACAGCGACGGCCAACACGGCGTCGTCGTCGGGCAGGATGTCCGCCGCCATCGCGGTCAACACGCTCTGCGGGCCGACCTCCAGGAACGTGTCCACCCCGGCGGCACGCAGGGCGGCGACCCCGTCGGCGTAGCGCACCGCCTCGCGGACGTGCCGCACCCAGTACTCCGGGCTGCGAATCTCCTCGGCGTCGGCGAGCGCACCGGTCACATTCGACACCAACGGCAGCACCGGCGCCGCGAACGCCAACCCGTCCAGGACCGCCCGGAACTCCGCCAGCATCGGCTCCATCAACGGACTGTGGAACGCGTGACTCACCGCCAGCCGACGAGTCCGCGCACCCCGCTCCCGCCACGTCCGCTCGACCTCGTCGAGGGCGTCGACGGCGCCGGACACCACAACGGAGGTCGGCCCGTTGACCGCAGCGATCCCCACCCGGTCGGCCAGCCCGGCGATCGACTCGACCACCGCGACCTCGTCCGCCGCCACGGCCAACATCCCGCCACCGGCCGGCAACGCCTGCATCAACCGACCCCGCGCCGCCACCAACGCGCACGCGTCACCCAGGGACAGCACACCCGCGACATGCGCGGCCGCGATCTCACCGATCGAGTGACCGCCCACGAAGTCCGGCACGACCCCGAACGACTCCACCAGCCGGAACAGCGCCACCTCGACCGCGAACAACCCCGCCTGCGTGAACACCGTCTGATCCAACAGGCCCGCCTCCGGGGTGCCCGCCTCGGCGAACAGCACCTCCCGCAACGGACGCGGCAACAACGGATCGAGCTGCCCACACACCTCGTCCAGCGCGGCCGCGAACACCGGGAACTCGCCGGACAACTCCCGACCCATGCCCGCGCGCTGCGCCCCCTGACCCGAGAACAGCAACGCCAGCGAACCCCGGCCACCCGCCTGGCCCACGACCACACCGCCCGCCGGCTCACCCGCCGCCAGCGCCGCGAGACCCGCCAACACCTCGTCCCGGCTCGCACCGGACACGACCGCGCGCTGCTCCAGCGCCGACCGGGTGGTCACCGAGGACCACGCCACATCCAGCGGACGCAGGCTCTCGTCCCGGCCCAGCCACGCCGCCCAGCGCCGGGCCTGCGCCGACAGCGCGGCCGCATCGCGGGCGGACAGCAGTACCGGCGCCACCGACGGCGTCCGGGACGGCTCGACGTCGGCATCCGGCTCGCCGCCGGCGGGTGGCTGCTCGAGGATCAGGTGGACGTTCGTGCCGCTGATGCCGAACGACGACACGGCGGCCCGGCGCGGCCGGTCCACCGCCGGCCAGGGACGCGCCTCGGTCAGCAGGGACACCGCGCCGGCGGACCAGTCCACGTGGGGTGTCGGCTCGTCGAGGTGCAGCGTGGACGGGAGCAGGCCGTACCGCATCGCCTGCACCATCTTGATCACACCAGCGACGCCGGCGGCGGCCTGGCTGTGACCGATGTTCGACTTGATCGAACCGAGCAGCAACGGCCGGTCCGCGGGCCGGTCCTGGCCGTAGGTGGCCAGCAGCGCCTGCGCCTCGATCGGGTCACCGAGGACGGTGCCCGTGCCGTGCGCCTCGACGGCGTCCACGTCTGCCGGGGTCAACCGGGCGTTCGCCAGGGCCTGCCGGATCACCCGCTGCTGGGCCGGCCCGTTCGGCGCGGTGAGGCCGTTGGACGCGCCGTCCTGGTTCACGGCGCTGCCGGCGATCACGGCGAGCACCTGGCGGCCCTCGCGGCGGGCGTCGGAGAGCCGCTGGACCAGCAGCACCCCGACCCCCTCCGACCAGCCGGTGCCGTCGGCGTCGGCGGCGAAGGACTTGCAGCGGCCATCCGGGGCGAGGCCGCCCTGCCGGGAGAACTCGACGAAGGCACCCGGGGTCACCATGACGGTGACGCCGCCGGCCAGCGCCAGGTCGCACTCGCCGCCGCGCAGCGCCTGGGCGGCCAGGTGCACCGCCACCAGGGACGACGAGCAGGCGGTGTCGACCGTCACCGCCGGGCCCTCCAGCCCGAAGGTGTACGACACCCGGCCGGAGATGACGCTGTGCGCGCCGCCGGTGAGCTGGTATCCGGCCAGCTCGGCCGGGGTGTCGGTGGTGCCGTACCCCGACGGGGAGGCGCCGACGAACACCCCGGTACGGCTGCCGCGCAGCTCGTCCGGGTCGATCCCGGCCTGTTCCATGGCCTCCCAGGACGCCTCCAGCAGCAGCCGCTGCTGCGGGTCCATGGCGACCGCCTCGCGCGGCGAGATGCCGAAGAAGCCGGGGTCGAAGGCGGTGGCGTCGTTGACGAAACCGCCCTCGCGGGTGTGCGACACCGGTCGCCCGTCGGCGTCCACGGCCAGCAGCCGGCCCATGTCCCAGTGCCGGTCGTCGGGGAAACCGCTGATGCCGTCGCGTCCGGCGGCGACCAGGTCCCACAGGTCGTCCGGGCTGGCCACACCGCCCGGGTACCGGCAGCTCATGCCGACGATGACGATCGGGTCGTCGTCCACCGGGCCGGCGGGGCCCCACGTGGCGACGGTGTCCACCTCGTGCAGGCGCAGCGTCGCCGACAGGTGGTCGGCGAGGGCGGCCGGGTTCGGGTAGTCGAAGACCAGGGTGGTGGGCAGGGTGAGCCCGGTGGCGGCGCCGAGCCGGTTGCGCAGCTCCACCGCGGTCAGCGAGTCGAAGCCCAGCTCCTTGAACGCCCGGTGCGCCTTGACCAGTTCGGTGCCGGAGTGGCCGAGCACGGCGGCGGTGTGCGTCCGCACGAGGTCCGTGAGGTACCGGTCCTGTTCGGCGCGGGGCAGCGTCAGCAGGTGCTGGCGCAGCCCGCCGCCAGCGGCGTCCTCCGGTGCCCCGTCGACCACGCGCAGGGCGTCGCGGGCCTCGGCGATGTCGTCGAGCAGGGGTCGGGGGCGGGCGGCGGCGAACGCCGGGGTGAACAGCGACCAGTCGACGTCCGCCACGGTCACCGACGGCACGTTGCGTCCCACCGCGCTGCGCAGCGCGTACACGGCCTGGGCCGGGGACATCGGGCTGAGGCCGCGCCGGGCCAGCAGCTCCTGTCCCTCGCCGCTGGCCATGCCGCCGTCGGCCCACGGTCCCCAGGCGACGGCGGTGGCGGCCAGGCCGCGGGCCCGGCGCCGCTCCGCGAGGGCGTCGAGGAAGGCGTTGCCCGCCGCGTACGCCGCCTGCCCGCCGCTGCCCCAGATGCCAGCGATGGAGGAGAACAGCACGAACGCGTCCAGCGGCCGGTCGCCGAGCAGGTCGTCCAGGTGCACCGCACCGGCGATCTTGCCGGCGAGCACCTCGGCCAGGCCGGCCAGGTCGGTGTCCGCCAGCATGCTGAGCTGGCCCACCCCGGCGGCGTGCACCACCGCGGTCAGCGGCGCCGGGTCCGCGTCGACGTCGCGCAGCAGCGCCTCGACCCGGGCACGGTCGGCCATGTCGGCGGCGACGAGGGTCACCCGGGCGCCGAGTGCGGTCAGCTCGTCGTGCAGCTCCGCCGCCCCCGGCGCGCGGTCGCCGCGCCGGCTGGTGAGCACGACGTGTTCGGCGCCGTTGGCCGCCACCCAGCGGGCCACGTGGGCGCCGAGCGCCCCGGTGCCGCCGGTGATCAGCACCGTGCCGGAGGGCTGCCAGCGCTCGACCGTGCCGACGGCGGCGGGCGTGGCGCGGACCAGTCGCCGCACGAACACGCCGGAGGGTCGTACGGCGACCTGGTCCTCGGGGCCGCCGCCGGTCAGGACGCCCACCACGTGGTCCCAGCCGGCCCGGTCGGGCCGGTCCGGCAGGTCGACCAGGCCGCCCCAGAGCTGCGGGTGTTCCAGTCCGGCGACCCGGGCCAGGCCCCACAGGCCGCCCTGGGCGACGCTGCGGACCGGGTCCCCGTCCCCGGTGCCGACGGCGCCCCGGGTGAGCGTCCACAGTGGCGCGGCGATGTCCCCGGCGTGCAGGGCCTGCACCAGCGCCATCGTCGCGGCGGTGCCGAGCGGCGCCGCCGGCTGGCCGGGGTGGGGCTGATCGAGCAGGCCGAGCAGGGACACGATCCCGGCGAGCCGACGGTCCCCGACGGCGTCGGCGACCCGCGACGTCACGTCGTCGCGGTCCGCGAGCGGGTCCACCGCCAGCCGGGACACCTCGCCGCCCGCGGCGGCCAGCGCGGCCGCCAGCGCCTCGGCCCATTCCGTCGTCGGGGTGTCGCCGGCCGGCTCCACCAGCAGCCAGCCGCCCAGCGGGGTGACCGGTGCCGGGGCGGTGGTTCGCTTCCACACCACCCGGTACGACCAGCCGTCGACGACCGCGTCCCGCAGCCGCGCCTTGCGCCAGGACGACAGGACCGGCAGGGCGGGGGCCAGGACGTCCAGGGCGGCCGCGTCGCCGAACTGCGCCGCCAGCGCCGCCACGTCGGACCGCTCCACCGCGGACCAGAACTCGACGTCGACCACGTCGGGGCTGACGGGACCGGTGACGGGCGCCGGCATCTGCTCGGGCCAGTAGCGCTGCCGCTGGAACGCGTACGTGGGCAGGGCGACCGGGGTGGCGCCGGTGTCGGCGTAGACGGCCGGCCAGTCGACGGACGCCCCGTTGACGTGCAGCTCGGCCAGGGCGGCGAGCAGGGCCTTCGCCTCGGGCCGGTCGGCGCGCAGCACGGGCACCGCGACGACCGGGGTCTCCCCGTCGGCGGCGTCCGCGGGGGACGGGGCGCCCAGCACGTCCCGGGTCATGGCGGTGAGCACGCTCTGCGGGCCGAGCTCCAGGAAGGTGTCGACCCCGGCGGCGCGCAGGGCGGTGATGCCGTCGGCGTAGCGCACCGCCTCGCGGACGTGCCGCACCCAGTACTCCGGGCTGCGAATCTCCTCGGCGTCGGCGAGCGCACCGGTCACGTTCGACACCAACGGCAGCACCGGCGCCGCGAACGTCAACCCGTCCAGGACCGTGCGGAACTCCGCCAGCATCGGCTCCATCAACGGACTGTGGAACGCGTGACTGACGGTGAGGCGGCGGGTCCGCGCACCACGCTCCCGCCAGGCCCGCTCCACCTCGTCGAGGGCGTCGAGCGCACCGGAGACGACGACGGAGGTCGGCCCGTTCACCGCCGCGATCCCCAGCCGGTCGCCCAGCCCGGCGATCGACTCGGCCACCGCGGCCTCGTCCGCCGCCACGGCCAGCATCCCGCCGCCCTCGGGCAGCGCCTGCATCAACCTGCCCCGCGCCGCCACCAACGCGCACGCGTCGCCCAGGGACAGCACCCCCGCGACATGCGCGGCCGCGATCTCGCCGACCGAGTGACCGCCCACGAAGTCCGGCACGACACCGAACGACTCCACCAGCCGGAACAGCGCCACCTCGACCGCGAACAACCCCGCCTGCGTGAACACCGTCTGATCCAACAGACCCGCCTCGGGGGTGCCCGCCTCGGCGAACAGCACCTCCCGCAACGGACGCGGCAACAACGGATCGAGCTGCCCACACACCTCGTCCAGCGCGGCCGCGAACACCGGGAACTCGGCCGACAACTCCCGACCCATGCCCGCGCGCTGCGCGCCCTGACCGGAGAAGAGCACCGCGAGCGGGCCCCGGTCGGCCGCCTGCCCGGCGACCACCGCGCCGGACGGCTGCCCGGCGGCGAGGGCGCGCAGCCCGGCCAGCAGGTCCTCGCGGTCCGCGACGGTGAGCACCGCGCGGTGCTCCAGCGCGGACCGTGACACCACCGACGACCAGCCGACGTCGACGGGACGGAGGCTCTCGTCGGCGTCCAGCCACCGGGCCCAGCGCCCCGCCTGGGCGGCCAGCGCGGACTCCGAACGGGCGGACAGGAGGACGGGCGCCGCCGGCAGGGTCACGGCGGGCGTCGGCCGGGTGTCGGCGTCGGGGGCGGGCGGCTCCTCCAGGATGGTGTGCGCGTTGGTGCCGGAGATGCCGAACGACGACACGGCGGCGCGGCGCGGCCGGTCCACCGCCGGCCACGGCGTCGCCTCGGTCACCAGCGACACCTCGCCGGCCGACCAGTCCACCTTGGGCGTCGGCTCGTCCACGTGCAGGGTGGACGGGACGAGCCCGTGCCGCATGGCCATCACCATCTTGATCACGCCGGCCACGCCCGCGGCGGACTGGCTGTGACCGATGTTCGACTTGATCGAGCCGAGCAGCAGCGGCCGGTCCGCGGGCCGGTCCTGGCCGTAGGTGGCCAGCAGCGCCTGCGCCTCGATCGGGTCACCGAGGACGGTGCCCGTGCCGTGCGCCTCGACGGCGTCCACGTCTGCCGGGGTCAACCGGGCGTTCGCCAGGGCCTGCCGGATCACCCGCTGCTGGGCCGGCCCGTTCGGCGCGGTGAGGCCGTTGGACGCGCCGTCCTGGTTGACCGCGCTGCCCCGGATCACGGCGAGGACGGGATGCCCCTTGCGCTGCGCGTCCGAGAGCCGCTCCACCAGCAGGATGCCGACGCCCTCGGACCAGCCCGTGCCGTCGGCGGCGGCGGCGAACGACTTGCACCGGCCGTCGGGGGCGAGCCCTCGCTGCCGGGAGAAGCCCACGAACGGGCTGGGGGTGGCCATGACGCACACGCCGCCGGCCAGGGCCAGGTCGAAGTCGCCCTGCCGCAGCGCCTGGCACGCCAGGTGCAGCGCGACCAGCGACGACGAGCAGGCGGTGTCGACCGTCACCGCCGGACCCTCCAGGCCGAGGGCGTACGCGATCCGCCCGGAGACGACGCTGGTGGCCGTGCCGGTCAGCAGGTATCCCTCGTCGGTGCCGTCGGTCTCGCTCTGCGGGCCCATCCCGTACCCGTTGGCGGCGGTCCCGACGAAGACGCCGACCTTCTGGCCGCGCATGGACGCCGGCGCGATGCCCGCGTGCTCGAATGCCTCCCAGGACGTCTCCAGCAGCAGCCGCTGCTGGGGGTCCATGGCCACGGCCTCACGGGGCGAGATGCCGAAGAACCCGGCGTCGAAGTCGGCCGCGTCGTACAGGAAGCCGCCCTCGCGGGTGGTGGACCGGCCGGCCCGGTCGGCGTCCGCGTCGTACAGGTTGTCCAGGTCCCAGCCGCGGTCGGTCGGGAAGCCGCCGATCGCGTCGCCGCCGGCGGCCACCAGGTCCCAGAGCTGCTCGGGGCTGGTGACGCCGCCCGGGTAGCGGCAGGACATGGCGACGATCGCGATCGGCTCGCGCGCGGCAGCGGTCAGCTGCTGGTTGAGCTGACGGAGGCGGCCCGTCTCCTTGAGCGAGGCGCGGAGCGCCTCGACGACCTTGTCTGCGGACGTAGACATCATGAGCTCCGTACTGGGGACAACGGTCAGGAATCGGTTCCGTCAAGCGCCAGCCTGACGAGGGTGTCGGCGTCCATCTCGTCGAGGTCGAGGGCCTCGTCGGTGGACTCGTCGCCGCCGCTGTCGGCGTCGGTGAGGGTGAGCAGCAGGTCCAGCAGGCCGGCCTCGCGGATGCGGGCCAGCGGGATGGTCGCGAGCGCCTGCCGCACGGCCGCCTCCGCCGGGTCGCCGTCGTCCGCCCGCCGCGCCTCGGGCACCAGCCCGTCGAGCAGGTGCTCGGCGAGGACGGCCGGGTGGGGGTAGTCGAAGACGAGGGTGGCGGGCAGCGACAGGCCGGTCGCCGCGGTCAGCCGGTTGCGCAGCTCGACCGCCGTCAGCGAGTCGAACCCGAGTTCCTTGAACGCGCGCTGCGGCTTGACCCGGTCGGTGCCCTGGTGGCCGAGCACGGCGGCGGCGTGGGTACGCACCAGGTCGACCAGGTGCCGGAGTTGCTCGGGGCGGGGCAGGGTGAGCAGGTGCTCCCGGAGCCCGTCGGCGGCGCCGCCCGGCTGCTCACCGCTGTGGGCGTGGAGCGCCTCCCGGGCCTCGGCGATGTCGTCGAGCAGCGGTCGGGGGCGGGCCGAGGCGTACGCCGGGGCGAAGACCGCCCAGTCGACGTCCGCCACGGTCAGCGCCGCCCGGGACTGCCCGACGGCGTGCCGCATGGCGTACACGGCATCGGCCGGCGCCATCGCCGTCAGGCCGCGCCGGGCCAGCAGCTGCCGGGCCTCGCCGGTGGCCATGCCGCCGTCGGCCCACGGTCCCCAGGCCACGGACGTCGCCGCCAGGCCCCGCCCGCGCCGGTGCTCCGCGAGCGCGTCGAGGAAGGCGTTGCCCGCCGCGTACGCCGCCTGCCCGCCGCTGCCCCACACCCCGGCGATGGAGGAGAACAGCACGAACGCGTCCAGCGGCCGGTCGCCGAGCAGCTCGTCCAGGTGCGCCGCGCCGGCGACCTTGCCAGCGAGCACGCCGGCGAAGGCGGCCAGGTCCGTTTCGGCGATCATGCCGACGTCGCCGGCGCCCGCCGCGTGCACCACGGCCGTCAGCGGCGCGGGATCCTCGTCCAGGCTCGCCAGCAGGGCCGCCACCTGGTCGCGGTCGGCCACGTCGCAGGCGACGACCGACACCCGGACGCCCTGCGCGGTCAGCTCCTCCCGCAGCTCCGCCGCGCCCGCGGCCCGCTCGCCGCGGCGGCTGGTCAGGACCACGTGCGCGGCACCGCCGGCCGCCACCCAGCGGGCCACGTGGGCGCCGAGCGCGCCGGTGCCACCGGTGATCAGCACCGTGCCGGACGGCTGCCAGCGTTCCGCCGCGTCGGGCGCGGCGGGTGCCGACCGGGTCAGTCGACGGACGAACACCCCGGAGGGGCGTACGGCCACCTGGTCCTCGTCACCGGCGCCGGTCACCACCCGCGCCAGCCGGTCCCAGCCCGTCGCGTCGACCTGGTCGGGCAGGTCCACCAGGCCGCCCCAGAGCTGGGGGTGCTCCAGGCTCGCCACGCGTCCCAGCCCCCAGAGGCCGCTCTGGGCGACGTCGCGCACCGGGTCGCCGTCCCCGGCGCCGACCGCGCCCCGGGTCAGGCACCACAGCCGGGCCGTCGCCCCGGCGTCGTGCAGCGCCTGGACGAGCAGCAGCGTGGCGGCCGTCCCGACCGGCACGGCCGGGTGGGCCGGGTGCGGCTGGCTGCGGAGTCCGAGCAGGGAGAGCACGCCGGCGACGGGTCCGTCGGCCAGCGCGTCGGCCAGCCGGCGGGTGAGGTCCGCCCGGTCGGTGCCGACGGGGTCGACGGTCAGCCGGACCACGTCGGCGCCGACCGCGGCGAGGGCCTTGGTGGCGGCCTCCGCCAGCGTGCCGTCCGTCAGGTCGTCCACCGCGGTCACGAGCAGCCACACACCGGGCTTCGCCGGGGCGGCGGCGAGGTCGGTCCGCTTCCACCCGACCCGGTACGACCACCCGTCCACGACCGCCCGGCGCGCCCGCGCCCGGTGCCAGGTCGACAGGACCGGCAGGGCCGGGGTGAGGGCGTCCAGGGCCGCGCCGTCGTCACCGAACTGGGCGGCGAGGGCGGTCAGGTCGGCCCGTTCCACCGCGTCCCAGAAGTCGGCGTCGCCGCTGTGGGTCGCCGTCTGCCGCGGTCGGCTCGCCGGCTCGGGCCAGTAGCGCTCGCGGTGGAAGGCATACGTGGGCAGGTCGACCCGGCGTGCGCCGGTGTCGGCGAACCACTCCCGCCAGGCCACCGGCACGCCGTGCACGTGCAACTCGGCCAGGGCGTGCAGCAGCGCGTGCGCCTCGGGCCGGTCCCTGCGCTGGACGGCGACGGCCAACACGGCGTCGTCGTCGGGCAGGATGTCCGCCGCCATCGCGGTCAACACGCTCTGCGGGCCGACCTCCAGGAACGTGTCCACCCCGGCGGCACGCAGGGCGGCGACCCCGTCGGCGTAACGCACCGCCTCGCGGACGTGCCGCACCCAGTACTCCGGGCTGCGAATCTCCTCGGCGTCGGCGAGCGCACCGGTCACGTTCGACACCAACGGCAGCACCGGCGCGGCGAAGGCCAGCCCGTCCAGGACCGTGCGGAACTCCGCCAGCATCGGCTCCATCAACGGACTGTGGAACGCGTGACTGACGGTGAGGCGGCGGGTCCGCGCACCACGCTCCCGCCACGTCCGCTCCAACTCGTCGAGGGCTTCGACGGCGCCGGACACCACGACCGACGTCGGCCCGTTCACCGCCGCGATCCCGACCCGGTCGGCCAGCCCGGCGATCGACTCGACCACCGCGGCCTCGTCCGCCGCCACGGCCAACATCCCGCCACCCTCGGGCAGCGCCTGCATCAACCGACCCCGCGCCGCCACCAACTGACACGCGTCGCCCAGGGACAGCACCCCCGCGACGTACGCGGCGGTCACCTCACCGATCGAGTGCCCCGCGACCATGTCCGGCACGACACCGAACGACTCCACCAGCCGGAACAGCGCCACCTCGACCGCGAACAACCCCGCCTGCGTGAACACCGTCTGATCCAGCAGACCCGCCTCGGCGGAACCCTCGGCAGCGAACAGCACCTCCCGCAACGGACACGGCAACAACGGATCCAACTGCCCACACACCTCGTCCAGCGCGGCGGCGAACACCGGGAACTCGGCCGACAACTCCCGACCCATGCCCGCGCGCTGCGCCCCCTGACCCGAGAACAGCAACGCCAGCGAACCCCGGCCACCCGCCTGGCCCGCGACCACACCGCCCGCCGGCTCACCCGCCGCCAGCGCCGCGAGACCCGCCAACACCTCGTCTCGGCTCGCGCCGGACACGACCGCGCGCTGCTCCAGCGCCGGCCGAGTGGTCACCGACGAGAAGGCCACATCCAGCGGGCGCAGGTGCTCGTCCGTCGACAGCCACCGCGCCCACCGGCCCGCCTGCGCGGCCAGCGCCACCTCCGACCGCGCGGACAGCAGCACCGGCACCACCGGCGGCACGCCCCGGGCGACGACCTCGCCCTCGATGACGTCCGCCGGCGGCTGCTCGATGATCACATGCGCGTTCGTGCCGGAGATGCCGAACGACGACACCGCCGCCCGACGCGGCCGATCCACCGCCGGCCACGGCGTCGGCTCCGTCGCCAACACCACCGCACCCGCCGTCCAGTCGATGTGCGGCGACGGCTCGTCCACATGCAACGTCGGCGGCACCATACCGTGCCGCATCGCCAGCACCATCTTGATCACACCAGCGACACCCGCGGCGGCCTGGGCGTGACCGATGTTCGACTTGATCGACCCCAGCAGGAGCGGCTCGTCCCGCCCCTGCCCGTAGGTCGCGAACAACGCCTGCGCCTCGATCGGGTCACCCAACGTGGTGCCCGTGCCGTGCGCCTCCACCGCGTCCACGTCCGCCGGGGTCAGGCGTGCGTTGGACAGCGCCTGCCGGATCACCCGCTGCTGCGACGGACCGTTCGGCGCGGTCAGGCCGTTCGACGCGCCGTCCTGGTTGACGGCGCTGCCGCGCACCACCGCCAGGATCCGCCGGCCCTCCCGCTGCGCGTCGGAGAGCCGCTGCACCAGCAGCACGCCGACGCCCTCGGACCAGCTCGTGCCGTCCGCGGACGCCGCGAACGACCTGCACCGGCCGTCCGGGGACAGGCCCCGCTGCCGGGAGAACTCGACGAACGTGCTTGGCGTCGCCATCACCGTCACCCCGCCGGCCAGCGCCAGGTCACACTCCCCCGACCGCAGCGCCTGCACGGCCAGATGCAGCGCCACCAGGCTCGACGAGCAGGCGGTGTCCACGGTGACCGCCGGGCCTTCCAGGCCGAAGGTGTACGCCACCCGACCGGAGAGCACGCTGCCCGAGTTGCCGGTGCCCACGTAGCCCTCGACGTCCGGGGTCTCCATGAGCCGCGTCGCGTAGTCGTGGTAGATCACGCCCGCGAACACGCCGGTCCGGCTGCCCCGCAGACCCGTCGGGTCCAGGCCCGCCGACTCGAAGGTCTCCCACGAGGCTTCCAGCAGCAACCGGTGCTGCGGGTCCATCGCGAGGGCCTCGCGGGGCGAGATGCCGAAGAAGCCGGGGTCGAACTCGGCGGCCCCGTAGAGGAAGCCACCGTGCCGCGTGTACGAGGTGCCGGTGTGCTCCGGGTCCGGGTCGTACAGCGACTCCAGGTCCCAGCCCCGGTCGGCCGGGAACTCGCCGATCCCCTCGCCGCCGGTGCTGACCAGCGTCCACAGCTCGTCGGGGGACTCCACTCCGCCCGGATAGCGGCAGGCCATGCCGACGATGGCGATCGGCTCGTCGGCCTCGCCGGCCGTCGGCCCGTCGGCGGCGGCGGTGCCGCGGCGGGCACCGACCAGTTCCGCGTACACGTGGGCCGTCAGGGCCTGGGGGGACGGGTAGTCGAACACCAGGGTCGAGGTGAGTCGCAGGCCGGTCGCGCCGTTGACCCGGTTGCGCAGCTCGACGGCGGTCAGCGAGTCGAAGCCCAGGTCCCGGAACGCGCGGTCCGCCGGGACCGCCTCCGCGCCGCCGTGCCCGAGCACCTGCGCGACCAGACCCCGCACCAGCTGGTCCACCTGCGCGAGACCGTCCTCGGCGCTGAGGCCGGCGAGCCGGTCGGCCCAGCCGCCGCCGCCCTGCCCGGCGCGGCGGCGGGTCTGCGCCACGTCGACCAGGTTGCGCAGCAGGGGTGGCACCACCGCGCCGGCGGCCGCCGCCCGCAGCGCCGGTACGTCGATCACGGCCGGCACCAGCATCGACCGCTCCGCCGCAACCGCGGTGTCGAACAGTTCGAGGCCGGTCCGGGCGTTCATCGGGCGGAGGCCGGCGCGCGCCGTCCGGGCGCGGTCGGTGCCGCCGATCGACGCGGCCATGCCGGCGGTGTCCCACATCCCCCACGCCAGGCTCACCCCCGGCAACCCGAGCTGCCGCCGCCACACCGCCAACCCGTCCAGGAACGCGTTACCCGCCGCATACGCCGACTGACCCGGCGAACCCAACACCCCCGCCACCGACGAGAACACCACGAACAGATCCAGATCCAGGCCCGCCGTCGCCTCGTGCAGCCACCAACCCGCCGACACCTTCGGCGCCAACACCCCGGCAAGACGCTCATCGGTGACCCGCTCGATCACACCGTCGTCCAACACACCCGCCGTGTGCACCACACCCGCCAACCGACCGGCCGCGGTCACCTCACCGACCAGGCCGAACACCTGATCCCGGTCCGTCACGTCACACGCCACCACCCGCACGGCGGCACCCAGACCCGACAGCCGCCCCGCCAACTCTTCCGCGCCCGCAGCCGCCGGCCCCTGCCGCGACGCCAGCACCAGCGACCGCACCCCGTACGACGACACCAGATGCTCCGCCACCAACGCGCCGAGCGCACCGGTACCACCGGTGACGAGCACCGTGCCCTCGCCCACCACGGCACCGTCCACCGACGCGGGCACGACGGACCGCACCAGACGCGGCACGAGCACCTCGCCGGAGCGAACGGCCAGCTGGCCGCCGGCCGGGTCGGCGGCGAACCGGGCCAGGATGCCCAGCACGCCGGGGTCCACGCCGGCGTCGACGTCGGCCAGGACGATGCGCCCCGGGTGCTCCGACTGCGCCGACCGCAGCAGACCCCACACCGCCGCACCGGCCAGGTCGGTGACCCGGTCGTCGTTCCCGACGGACACGGCGCCCCGGGTGACCACCACCAGCTTCGAGTCCGCCAGGACGTCGGCCGCCAGCCAGGCCTGCACGAGGCCCAGCACGTCGGCGGTCATCGTGCGGACGGTCCGCGCCGGGTCGGCCCCGTCGGCGTCCGATCCGGCCGGCGTGAACAGCAGCAGGCGCGGCGGCGCGATGCCGGCGTCGATCGCGGCGCGAAGCTGCCTGATCGTCTCGGCGGAGGGACCGCCGGGGACGCCCGGCAGGGCCGGTCCGCCCAGCACCGCCCAGCCCGACGCGTCGTCGACCGGGTCGACCTCGTCGGCCTGCCAGACCACCTCGAACAGCGAGCGGGACGCCGCGCTCGCGGCGGTCACCCCGGTCAGCTCCCGCAGGACGAGGGACTCGACCGACACCACCGGCGCGCCCGCCTCGTCGCACGCCGTCAGCCGCACGCCGGAACCGTTGCGGGTCAACCGCACCCGCAGCACTCCCGCGCCCGAGGCGTGCACCTGCACGCCCTCGAACGCGAACGGCACCCGCGGGCCGCTCGACTCGTCCGACCCGGGCAGCAGCCCGATCGGGTGCAGGGCCGCGTCCAGCAGCGCCGGGTGCACACCGAACCGGGCCGCCTCCGCCGCCGCGTCGTCGGGCAGGACCACCTCGGCGTACACGTCGTCGGCGGCGGTCCACACGCGGCGCAGGCCCTGGAACGCCGGCCCGTACGCCAGGCCGTGCTCGACCAGCGCCGGGTACCAGCCGGCCAGGTCCACCTCGGCGGCGTCGGCCGGGGGCCAGGCGCCCGTCCTCGGCTCGTCGGCCGTCGCCGGCTCCAGCACGCCCTCCGCGTGCCGCGTCCAGCCCGCCTCGGGGTCGTCGTCGGGGCGCGAGTAGACGGCGACGGGGCGCTGCGGCGTCTCCGCCGCCGACACCCGGACCTGGATCCGCACGCCGCCGGTCTCGGGGAGCACCAGCGGCACGAGCACCGTCAGGTCGCGCAGCCGGGGCAGCTCCACCTCGTCGCCGGCCCGCACGGCCAGCTCCACCAGCGCGGTACCGGGGACCAGCGTCACGCCGGAGACCACGTGGTCCGCCAGCCACGGATGCGTGGCCAGGGAGAGCCGGCCGGTCAGCACCATCTCGTCGTCGCCGGCCAGGTCCACGGCCGCGCCGAGCAGCCCGTGCCCGGCCACGCCGAGGCCGGCGCCGGTGACGTCACCGGCCCGCAGCCGGCCGACGGCCGGCCAGAAGCGCTGCCGCTGGAACGGGTACGTCGGCAGGTCGACCGGGCGCGTCACGCCGGCCGGCAGGAGGGTGGTCCAGGTGACCGGCACGCCGTGTGCGTGCAGCTCGGCCAGCGCGGTCACCAGCGACACCGGTTCGGGCCGGTTCGGGCGCAGCGTCGCCACGACGGCCGCCGGCGGGGTGGCTTCGTCGTCCGGCAGGCAGGCGCGCGCCATGCCGGCGAGCACCGCGTCGGGGCCCAGTTCGAGGAAGGTGCGGACGTTGCGCTCGCGGAGGCTGGCGACCCCGTCGGCGAACCGGACGGTCCCGCGGACGTGCCGGACCCAGTAGTCGGGGGTGCCGATCTCGTCGGGGTCCGCGACCTGCCCGGTCAGGTTCGACACGATCGGCAGGACCGGCCAGTGGAACGTCAGCGCGTCGAGCGCCTGCCGGAACTCGGCCAGCATCGGCTCCATCAGCGGGCTGTGGAACGCGTGGCTGACGTTGAGCCGGCGGGTGCGTACGCCCCGCTCCCGCCAGGTCCGCTCCAGCTCGTCGAGCGCGCGGGCGTCCCCGGAGACCACCACGGCGGCCGGCGCGTTGACCGCCGCGACGCCGACGCGGTCGGTGAGCCCGGCCAGCGACGCCACGACGGCCGGCTCGTCGGCGCCGACGGCGAGCATCCCGCCGCCGGCGGGCAGGGCCTGCATGAGCCGGCCGCGCGCCGCGACCAGCGCGCACGCGTCGGCCAGGCTGAACAGGCCGGCGACGTACGCGGCGGCCACCTCGCCGATGGAGTGCCCGGCCACCAGGTCGGGCCGCACGCCGAACGACTCGACCAGCCGGAACAGGGCCACCTCGACGGCGAACAGCCCGGCCTGGGTGAACGCCGTCTGGTCCAGCAGCTCCGCCGCCGGGGTGCCCGCCTCGGCGAACAGCACCTCGCGCAGCGGGCGGGGCAGGTGCGGGTCCAGGTGCCCGCACACCTCGTCGAGCGCGGCGGCGAAGGCCGGGAAGGCGTCGTACAGCTCGCGGCCCATGCCGGGGCGCTGCGCGCCCTGACCGGAGAAGAGGACGGCGGTCCGCCCGCCCCGGGCCACGCCGTGGACTACGGCGGCCGAGGGCTGGTCGTCGGCCAGCGCGTCGAGGGCGGCGAGCAGGTCGTCGCGGTCGCGGGGCAGCAGCACCGCGCGGTGTTCGAAGGCGCTCCGGCCGGTGGCGAGCGCCCGGGCGATGTCGGCGACGGTCAGGTCGGGCTCGTCGCGCACCAGGGCGCGCAGCCGGCGCGCCTGTTCGCGCAGGGCGGTGTCGTCGCGGGCCGAGAGGACGCAGGCGACGGGGCCGTCGGGGGCCGTCGCGGCGGGCGGGTCGGCCGGCGGGGCGGGCTCCGGCGCCTGTTCGATGATGGTGTGCGCGTTGGTGCCGCTGATGCCGAACGACGACACCGCCGCGCGGCGGGGCCGGTCCACGGCCGGCCACGGCCGCGCCTCGGTGAGCAGGGCGACCGCCCCCGCCGACCAGTCGACGTGCGGCGACGGCTCGTCCACGTGCAGGGTGGGCGGCAGCACGCCGTGCCGCATCGCCAGCACCATCTTGATCACGCCGGCGACGCCGGCCGCCGCCTGGGCGTGGCCGATGTTCGACTTGACCGACCCCAACCACAGCGGCCGGTCCTGCGGCCGGCCCTGCCCGTACGTGGCCAGCAGCGCCTGCGCCTCGATCGGGTCGCCCAGCGCGGTGCCGGTGCCGTGCGCCTCGACGGCGTCCACGTCGGTCGTGGCGAGCCGGGCGTTGGCCAGGGCCTGCCGGATCACCCGCTGCTGGGCGGGCCCGTTCGGCGCGGTCAGGCCGCTGCTGGCGCCGTCCTGGTTCACCGCGCTGCCGCGGACGACGGCGAGGACGCGGTGGCCGTTGCGCTGCGCGTCGGAGAGGCGCTCCAGCAGGAGCATGCCGACGCCCTCGGCGAAGCCGGTGCCGTCGGCGCCCGCGCCGAACGCCTTGCACCGCCCGTCGGGCGACAGCCCACGCTGCCGGGAGAACTCGGTGAGCATGCCGGGGGTGGACATGACGCTCACCCCGCCGGCGAGGGCGAGCCGGCACTCGTCCTGCCGCAGCGCCTGGGCGGCGAGGTGCAGCGCCACCAGGGACGACGAGCAGGCGGTGTCGACGGTGACCGCGGGGCCCTCCAGCCCGAACAGGTAGGAGATCCGGCCCGAGGCGACGCTGCCCGCGCTGCCGTTGCCGACGTGGCCGTCCAGCTCGTCGGTGGTCCCGGCGGCCTGGGAGGCGTAGTCGTGGTAGATGAGCCCGACGTAGACGCCGGTGCTGCTGCCCCGCGCCGAGTGGGGGTCGATACCGGCCCGTTCGAAGGCCTCCCAGGACGTCTCCAGCAGCAGCCGCTGCTGCGGGTCCATCGCGAGGGCCTCCCGGGGCGAGATCCCGAAGAAGGCGGCGTCGAACTGGGCGGCGTCGTGGAGGAAGCCGCCCTGGCGGGGTACGGACGTGGCGTCCCCGCCGCTGGCGCGCAGGTCGTCCAGGTCCCAGCCCCGGTCAGTCGGGAAGGGCGAGATGACGTCGGCGCCGGCGGTGACCAGTTCCCAGAGCTGCTCGGGGGTCTGCACGTCGCCGGGGAACCGGCAGGCCATGCCGATGATGGCGATGGGTTCGTCGGGCGCGGCGGCCGGGCCGGCCTCCGTCAGCCGGGTGGCCGCCGCGCCGCCCAGTTCCTGGTCGAGGAACTCGGCGAGCACGACGGGGGCCGGGTAGTCGAACGCCACGGTCGCGGGCAGCCGCAGCCCGGTCGCGGCGGACAGCCGGTTGCGCAGTTCCACCGAGGTGAGCGAGTCGAAGCCCAGTTCCTTGAAGGGGCGGTGGGCGTCGACGCTCTCGGCCGAGCGGTGTCCGAGCACGGCGGCCACGCTGGCGGCCACCAGATCGAGCAGGTGACCGCGCCGCTCGGCGGGGCTGAGCGTCGCCAGCCGGTCCCGCACCGACGCGGTGTCCGCCGGGCCGCGGCCGACCGCGCGCCGGGCCGGCCCGGTGGTGCGGATCAGGTCCCGCAACAGGCTGGGCACGGTCTGACCGGTCGGCCGTGACGCCGCCGGCGGCAGGTTCATGAGTACGAGGTGGGCGGCGTCGCGCTGCCGCGCCAGCTCGAAGAGCGCCACGCCCTGCTGGTCGGTCAGGGGGGCGCTGGTGGCGCGAATGGCCCTGCGGTGCTCGTTGCCGCCGAGGTGGGCGGTCATGGCGCTGCTGGCGGCCCAGAGTCCCCAGGCGAGGCTGGTGGCGGGCAGGCCCTCCTGCCGGCGGTGCCGGGCCAGCGCGTCGAGGAACGCGTTGGCCGCCGCGTAGTTGCCCTGCCCCGGCGAGCCCAGCGTGGCCGCCACCGAGGAGAACACCACGAACGCCGCCAGGTCCAGGTGCCGGGTCGCCTCGTGCAACGCCCAACCCGCGTCCACCTTCGGCGCCAGCACCGTACGCAGCGCCTGCTCGTCCAGCGAGGCGACGGTCGCGTCCGCGATCACCCCGGCGGTGTGGAGCACCGCGGTCAGCGGGTGCGCCGGGTCGACCAGTTCCAGCAGGCGCGTCACCTGCGCGGGGTCGGTCACGTCGGCGGTGCCGACGGTGACCCGGGCGCCCGCGCGGGTCAGTTCCTCGACCAGGTCCCGGTAGTGCTCGGGGTCGCGACGGGAGGCCAGCAGCAGGTGCTTGGCCTGGCCGGTGGCGACGAGGTGGCGGGCGAACACGCCGGCGAGGGCGCCGCCGGCGCCGGTGATCAGCACGGTGCCGTCCGCGTCGGCCGGCGCCGGTACCCGCAGGACGACCTTGCCGATGTGGCGGGCCTGGCTGATGTGCCGCAGCGCCTGCCGGGCCTGGCGCACGTCCCAGGCACGCACCGGCAGCGGCCGCAGTGCGCCCTGTTCGAAGAGGGCAAGCACCTCGGTGAGCATCTCGCCGATGCGCCGGTGTCCGGCCTCGTTGAGGTCGAACGCGCGGTAGGTGACGCCCGGGTGCCGGGCGGCGACCACGTCGGGGTCGCGCAGGTCGGCCTTGCCCATCTCCACGAACCGGCCGCCGCGCGGCAGCAGCCGCAGCGACGCGTCGACGAACTCACCGGCCAGCGCGTCCAGCACCACGTCCACGCCGGCGCCACCGGTGACCGAGCCGAAGGTCTGCTCGAACTCGGTGGTCCGCGACGACGCGATCCGCTCGTCGGCCACCCCCAGCCCGCGCAGCACGCCCCACTTGCCGGGGCTGGCCGTGGCGAACACCGTCGCGCCCCAGTGCCGGGCGAGCTGGATGGCGGCCATGCCGACCCCACCCGCCCCGTTGTGGATGAGCACCGACTCGCCGGCCCGCAGGCCGGCGAGGTCGCGCAGCGCGTAGTAGGCGGTCAGGAAGACGACCGGCACGGAGGCGGCCTGCGCGAAGGACCAGCCGGCGGGGATCTTCGCGACGAGTTCGCGGGTGGCGATCACCTCGGGGGCGAAGGCGGGCTCGAACATGCCCAGCACGCGGTCGCCGGGCGCCAGGTCGGTGACGCCGGGGCCGACCTCGACCACCACGCCCGCGCCCTCGCTGCCCATCACCGCCGACGGGTCCGGGTACATGCCCAGCCCGATCAGCACGTCGCGGAAATTCACCCCCGCCGCGCGGACGGCGATGCGCACCTGGCCCGCGTCCAGCGCGACGGCCGTGGCGGGCACCATGCCGATCCCGTCCAGGGTGCCGGGGCTCACCGCGCCGACCCGCCACAGCCCGGCGGGCGGGACCAGTTCCTCGGCGACGGGGCCGGTGGGCCGGCCCAGGCGCGGGGTGCGCACCTCGTCGCCGCGCACCGCCACCTGACCGCCCGTGGCCGACGGGTCGTCGGCCACGCCGGCGAGCACCGCCAGGGTCGCCGGGGTCAGCTCGCCGTCGACGTCGGCGAGGACGATCCGCCCCGGGTGCTCGGACTGCGCGGAGCGCAGCAGGCCCCACACCGCCGCGCCGGCCAGGTCCCGCACCGCGTCGGCGGGCGCGGCGACCACGGCGCCGCGGGTCAGCACCACCAGCGTCGTGTCGGCCAGTGCCTCGATGGCCAGCCAGGAGCGCACCACGTGCAGTACCCGGGCGGTGGTCGCGCGCACCAGGTCGGGCAGTGCGCCGTCCGGCGCGTCCGGGGCGACCGGGAGCACCAGCGCGCGGGGCGCCTCGACCGATCCGGCCGCGACCGCGGCGGTCAGGTCGTCGACGGTGGGGAACACCGGCGTGGACAGGCCCGCCGGCGTGTCCCCGTCGCCGAGGAGGACCCAGCCGGAGACGTCCCGGGCGGGGGTGACCTGCTCGGGCTGCCAGGTCACCTCGAACAGCGACCGCTCCGCGGTCTCCGCGCCGGCGGCGTCGGTCATCTCCCGCAGCGCGAGCGACTCCACGGACACCACCGGCGCGCCCGACTCGTCGCCGGCCACCAGCCGCACCCGGGAGCCCACCCGGGTCAGCCGCACGCGCAGCGTCCGGGCGCCGGAGGCGTGCACCTGCACGCCCTCGAACGCGAAGGGCACCCGCGGTCCGCCGGACCGCTCGGTCAGCAGCAGCCCGACGGGGTGCAGCGCGGCGTCCAGCAGCGCCGGGTGCACGGCGAAGCCGGCGGCGTCGACGGCCGCGTCGTCCGGCAGGGCGACCTCGGCGTACGCCTCGTCGCCGCCGCTCCACAGGCGGCGCAGGCCCCGGAACGCCGGGCCGTAGGTCAGGCCACGCTCCGCCAGGGCCGGGTACCAGCCGGCGAGGTCGACCTCGGCCATCCCGACGGGCGGCCAGGGGCCCACCGCCGGCTCGTCGGCGGCCTGCTCCAGCACGCCGTCGGCGTGCCGCACCCACTCGGCCTCCGGATCGCCGTCGGGCTGGGAGTGCACGGCCACCGACCGGGCGCCGGAGCCGTCGGCCGCGCCGACGCGCACCTGCACGCGTACCGCGCCGGACTCGGGCAGCACCAGCGGCGCGGCCACGGTCAGCTCGCCGACCCGCGACGCGCCCACCTCGTCACCGGCCCGCACCGCCAGCTCCACCAGCGCGGTCCCCGGCAGCACCACGGCGCCGCCGACCACGTGATCGGCCAGCCACGGGTGCGTCGACACGGACAGCCGGCCGGTCAGCACCACCTCGTCGTCGCCGGCCAGGCGCACGGCCGCGCCGAGCAGCCCGTGCCCGGCGGCGCCGAGGCCCGCGCCGGACACGTCACCGGCCGCCGACCGGTCGACCGCCGGCCAGAACCGCTCCCGCTGGAAGGCGTACGTGGGCAGGTCGACCGGGCCGGCGCCGCAGCCGGCGAAGACCGTCGCCCAGTCCACGGACACCCCGGCGACGTGCAGCTCGCCGAGGTTGGTCAGGAGCTGGTGCGGCCCGCTCTCGTCGCGGCGCAGCGATCCCACCACCACGCCCGCCCCGATGCCGCCGGTGGCCCGCTCCAGCGCCTCCTGGACGGCCACCTTCAGCACGGGATGCGGGCTGACCTCGACGAAGACCCGGAAGCCCTGGTCGATCAGCCGGTCCACGACCGGCGCCAGCCGGACGGGCTCCCGCACGTTGCGGTACCAGTAGTCCGCGTCGAGTTCGGCGGTGTCGACGGGCTCCCCGGTGACCGTCGAGTGGAAGGCCACCGTGGTGGACCGGGGCTCGACGGTGCCGAGGGCGGTCACCAGGTCCTCGCGTACGGCGTCGACGTGGCCGCTGTGCGCGGCGTAGTCGACGGCGATCTGGCGGGCCCGGATGTCCCGCTCGGCGCAGTGCGCGAGCAGTTCGGCGACCGACGCGGAGTCGCCGGCGACCACGGTCACGGCGGCGCCGTTGAGAGCGGCGACGGAGAGCTTCCCCTGCCACGGCGAGATCAGCCGCTCGGTGTCGGCGGCGGGGAGCGGGACGGAGACCATGCCGCCCCGGCCGGCGATCGCCAGCAGGCCGCGGCTGCGCGCCACGACGAGCCGCACCGCGTCCGCGAGGGTCAGCGCGCCGGCGGCGCAGGCCGCGGCGATCTCCCCCTGCGAGTGCCCGACGACGGCGGCCGGTACGACGCCGCACGAGCGCCAGAGCTGCGCGAGGGACACCATGACGGAGAAGAGCACGGGCTGGACCACGTCCACCCGGTCCAGCGACGGCGCGCCGGGCGCCTCCCGGAGCACGTCCTCCAGGGACCAGTCGACGTGCCGGGACAGCTCGTCCGCGCACTCCCGCATCCGCCGCCGGAAGACCGGCGAGGTCTCCATCAGGTCCAGCGCCATGCCCGCCCACTGCGAGCCCTGGCCGGGGAAGACGAAGACGACCTTCGGCGTCGCGTCCGCGCCGCTCGGCGCGCCGTCGGCCGCGGCGAGCGCGGCCAGCCGGGTGACGGCCTCGTTCCGGTCGCCGGCCACGGCGACAGCGCGGTACGCGTGGTGGGCCCGCCGGGTGGCCAGGGAGTACCCGAGGTCGCGCAGGTCCAGGTCGGCGTCGTCGGCGAGTCGCTCGCCGAGGCGGGCGGCCTGCTCCCGCAGGGCGCGGGGGCTGCGGCCGGAGACCAGCAGCGGCACGGCGGCGGCCCCGACCAGGCCGGGGAGGTCCTCCGCCGGCGGGGGCGTCAGCACGGGGGCGGGCTCGTCGGGCGCCTGTTCGATGATGGTGTGCGCGTTGGTGCCGCTGATGCCGAACGACGACACCGCCGCGCGGCGGGGCCGGTTCACGGCCGGCCACGGCCGCGCCTCGGTGAGCAGGGCGACCGCACCCGCCGACCAGTCGACGTGCGGCGACGGCTCGTCCACGTGCAGGGTGGGCGGCAGCACGCCGTGCCGCATCGCCAGCACCATCTTGATCACGCCGGCGACGCCGGCCGCCGCCTGGGCGTGGCCGATGTTCGACTTGACCGACCCGAGCCAGAGCGGCTCCCCGCCGTCGCGGTCCCGGCCGTAGGTGGCCAGCAGCGCCTGGGCCTCGATCGGGTCGCCGAGGGTGGTGCCGGTGCCGTGCGCCTCGACGGCGTCCACGTCGGTCGTGGCGAGCCGGGCGTTGGCCAGGGCCTGCCGGATCACCCGCTGCTGTGACGGACCGTTCGGGGCGGTCAGTCCGTTGGACGCGCCGTCCTGGTTGACGGCGCTGCCCCGGACCACGGCGAGCACGCGGTGCCCGTTGCGCCGGGCATCGGAGAGACGCTCCACCAGCAACATCCCCACGCCCTCGGACCAGCCGGTGCCGTCCGCCGCGGCGGCGAACGCCTTGCACCGCCCGTCCGGGGCCAGCCCGCCCTGCCGGGAGAACTCGGAGAACATGCCGGGCTGCGCCATCAGCGCCACCCCGCCGGCGAGCGCCAGGTCGCACTCGCCGCCGCGCAGCGCCTGCGCGGCGAGGTGCAGCGCCACCAGGGACGAGGAGCAGGCGGTGTCGACGGTGACGGCCGGGCCTTCGAGGCCGAAGGTGTAGGCGACCCGCCCGGAGGCGACGCTGCCCGCCGTACCGGTCAGCAGGTGCCCCTCGAGGCCGTCCAGGTCGTCGCGTCCGCTGCTGGCGTAGCCGGAGGAGGCGGCGCCGACGAAGACCCCGGTGGCGGTGCCGGTCACCCCGGTGGGGTCGATGCCGGCGTACTCGAAGCTCTCCCAGGCGGTCTCCAGCAGCAGCCGCTGCTGCGGGTCCATCGCGAGGGCCTCGCGGGGACTGATGTTGAAGAAGCCGGCGTCGAAGTCGGCCGCGTCGTAGAGGAACCCGCCCTGGTCGGTGACGGTGCCGCCGGCCTGGTCGCCGTCCGTGCCGTACAGCCGGTCGAGGTCCCAGCCGCGGTCGGTGGGGAACCCGCCGATCGCGTCGGCTCCGGAGGTGACGAGCTGCCACAGCTGCTCGGGGGTGGCGACGCCGCCGGGGTAGCGGCAGGCCATGCCGATGATGGCGATCGGCTCGTCGGCGTCGCCGCCGGCGGCGGTACGGACCGTCGGGCCGGCGCCGGTGGCCTGGCCGAGCTGCTGGAACAGGTGGTCGGCCAGCCGCGCGGGGGTGGGGTGGTCGAAGGCCAGCGTGGCGGAGAGCCGCAGCCCGGTGGCGGCGCCCAGCCGGTTGCGCAGCTCGACGGAGGTCAGCGAGTCGAATCCGAGGTCCTTGAAGGCCCGGGCGGCGGAGACCGCCTGCGCCGAGGCGTGGCCCAGCACGGTCGCGGCCTGTCCGCAGACCAGGTCGACCAGCGCCTGCCGGGCGTCCGCCTCGGGCAGGCCGCCCAGCCGGTCCCGCCAGGACGCCCCGGCGGTCGGCTGGTCGGTGGCCGTCCGCCGCCGGCCGGCGCCGCGCAGCAGCTGCCGCAGCAGCGGCGGCACTGCGCTGGTGTCGCCGGTGACCTGGAGCCGGGCCGCGACGACGACCGGCGAGGCCGACGGGAGGGCCGCGTCGAAGAGTTCGGCGCCTTCGGCCGGGGAGAGGGCGCTCATCCCGACCCGCCGCAGCCGCTGCCGGTCGTCCCCGTCGAGGTGCGCGGTCATCGCGCTGGCGGCGGCCCACATGCCCCAGGCGATGCTCGTGGCGGGCAGGCCCTCCTGCCGGCGGTGCCGGGCCAGCGCGTCGAGGAACGCGTTGGCCGCCGCGTAGTTGCCCTGCCCCGGCGAGCCCAGCGTGGCCGCCACCGAGGAGAACACCACGAACGCCGCCAGGTCCAGGTGCCGGGTCGCCTCGTGCAACGCCCAACCCGCGTCCACCTTCGGCGCCAGCACCGTACGCAGCGCCTGCTCGTCCAGCGAAGCGACGGTCGCGTCCGCGATCACCCCGGCGGTGTGCACCACGGCCGTCAGCGGGTGCGCCGGGTCAACCCCGGCGATCAGCTCGGTGACCTGCGCGGGGTCGCTGACGTCGACCGCCACGGCGGTGACGTCGGCGCCGGCGTCGGTGAGGTCGCGGACCAGGGTGGCGTAGTCGCCGCCGGCCTGGTCGGGGTGGCGGCGGGAGGCCAGCAGCACATGCCGGGCCTGGCCGGTGGCGACGAGGTGCCGGGCGACCACGCCGGCCAGCGTCCCGGCGGCGCCGGTCACCAGTACGGTGCCCTCGGGGTCGACCGGGGCGGGGATGCGCAGCACCACCTTGCCGACGTGGCGGGCCTGGCTGACGTACCGCAGCGCCTGCCGGGCCTGACGCACGTCCCACACCCGCACCGGCAGCGGCCGCAGCGCGCCCTGCTCGAACAGGGCAAGCACCTCGGTGAGCATCTCCCCGATCCGGGCGCTGCCCGCCTCGTTGAGGTCGAACGCGCGGTAGGCGACGCCCGGGTGCCGGGCGGCGACCACGTCCGAGTCGCGGACGTCGGCCTTGCCCATCTCCACGAACCGGCCGCCGCGCGGCAGCAGCCGCAGCGACGCGTCGACGAACTCACCGGCCAGCGCGTCCAGCACCACGTCCACGCCGGCGCCACCGGTGACCGAGCCGAAGGTCTGCTCGAACTCGGTGGTCCGCGACGACGCGATCCGCTCCTCGGCCACCCCCAGCCCGCGCAGCACGCCCCACTTGCCCGGACTCGCCGTGGCGTGGACGGTGGCGCCGAGGTGGTGGGCGAGCTGGATGGCGGCCATGCCGACCCCACCCGCCCCGTTGTGGACGAGCACCGACTCGCCGGCCCGCAGGCCGGCGAGGTCGCGCAGCGCGTAGTAGGCGGTCAGGAAGACCAGGGGCACCGACGCCGCCTGGGTGAAGGACCAGCCGGCGGGCATCTTCGCGACCCGCTGCCGGTGGGCGACCGCCTGCGGGCCGAACCCGAGCTCGAACATGCCCATCACCCGGTCGCCGGGCGCCAGGTCGGTCACGCCGGGACCGACCTCGACCACCACGCCCGCGCCCTCGCTGCCCATCACCGCCGACGGGTCCGGGTACATGCCCAGCCCGATCAGCACGTCGCGGAAATTCACCCCCGCCGCGCGCACGGCGATGCGCACCTGGCCCGCGTCCAGCGCGACGGCCGTGGCGGGCACCATGCCGATCCCGTCCAGGGTGCCGGGCGCGACGGCGGCCAGGTGCCACGGTCCGGACGACGGCGGCGTCAGCTCGTCGCCCGCCGGCCGCACCAGCCTCGGCACGAGGGTCCGGTCGCCCCGCACGGCGAGTTGGCCGCCGGAGACCGACGGGTCGACCGCGGCCCCGGCCAGCACGGCGAGGGTCTCCCGGTCCAGCTCGCCGGCGATGTCGGCGAGGACGATCCGCCCCGGGTGCTCGGACTGCGCGGAGCGCAGCAGGCCCCACACCGCCGCGCCGGCCAGGTCGGTGACCCGGTCGTCGTCGCCGGCGGTCACCGCGCCCCGGGTCACCACCACCAGCTTCGCGTCCGCCAGCTCGTCGGCGGCGAGCCAGGACCGCAGCACGTCCAGGACGTCGTTGGTGACCGCCCGCACGGCGTCCGGAACGGCGACGCCGGGGTCGCCGGCCGGCACCGCCAGCAGCACCTGCCGGGCCGAGGCCCCGCTCGCCGCCAGCGCCGCCACGTCGGGGTGGACCGGCAGCTCCGGCAGCGCGGCCGGCGCGGAGCGGCCCAGCACCGCCCACCCCGCGACGTCGTCGATTCCGGCGATCCGCTCGGCCTGCCACGCCACGTCGAACAGCGACCGGGCGGCGGCGCCCTGGGCCGCCACCCCCGTCATCTCCCGCAGCACCAGGGAGTCCACCGACACGACCGGCGCGCCGGAGCCGTCGCAGGCGACCAGCCGCACCCCGGACCCGTCGCGGGTCAGCCGCACCCGCAGCGTCCTGGCACCGGAGGCGTGCACCTGCACACCTTCGAACGCGAACGGCACCCGCGGCCCGCCCGCCGGCTCGGCGGCGAGCAGCAGTGCCACCGGGTGCATCGCGGCGTCCAGCAGCGCCGGGTGCACCCCGAACGCCGTCGCGTCCCCGGCCGCCTCGTCGGGCAGGGTCACCTCGGCGTACACCTCGCCGCCGGCCGACCAGACGCGCCGCACGCCCTGGAACACCGGCCCGTACGACAGGCCGTGCTCCGCCAGCTTCGGATACCAGCCATCCAGGTCCACCTCGGCCGCGTCCACCGGCGGCCACGGCCCGACGGCCGGCTCGCCGGCCGACATCGGCTCCAGCACCCCGTCGGCGTGCCGCACCCACTCGGCGTCGCCGTCCTCCTCGGGCTGGGAGTGCACGGCCACCGACCGGACGCCGGCCCCGTCGGCCGCGCCGACGCGCACCTGCACGCGTACCGCGCCGGACTCGGGCAGCACCAGCGGCGCGGCCACGGTCAGCTCGCCGACCCGCGACGCGCCCACCTCGTCACCGGCCCGCACCGCCAGCTCCACCAGCGCGGTCCCCGGCACCACCACGGCACCGCCGACCACGTGATCGGCCAGCCACGGGTGCGTCGACACCGACAGCCGGCCGGTCAGCACCACCTCGTCGTCGCCGGCGAGACGCACCGCCGCGCCGAGCAGCGGGTGTCCCGCCACGCCCAGGCCGGCGCCCGACACGTCGCCGGCCCGCCACGGCACCACCTCGGGCCAGAACCGCTCCCGCTGGAACGCGTACGTGGGCAGGTCGACCCGCCGCGCCCCGGTGTCGGCGAACCACTGCCGCCAGGTGACCGGCACGCCGTGCACGTGCAGCTCGGCCAGGGCGTGCAGCAGCGCGTGCGCCTCGGGTCGGTCGCGCCGCTGGGCGGCGACGGCCAGCACGGCGTCGTCGTCGGGCAGGATGTCCGCGGTCATCGCGGTCAACACGCTCTGCGGGCCGACCTCCAGGAACGTGTCCGCCCCGGCGTTCCGCAGGGCGGCGATGCCGTCGGCGTAGCGCACCGCCTCGCGGACGTGCCGCACCCAGTACTCCGGGCTGCGGATCTCCTCGGCGTCGGCGAGCGTCCCGGTCACGTTCGACACCAACGGCAGCACGGGCGCGGCGATGGTCAGCCGCGCCACGAGGCCGCGGAACCGCTCCAGCATCGGCTCCATCAGCGGGCTGTGGAACGCGTGGCTCACCGTCAGCCGGCGGGTCCGCGCACCCCGCTCCCGCCAGGCCCGCTCCACCTCGTCGAGGGCTTCGACGGCGCCGGACACCACGACCGACGTCGGCCCGTTGACCGCCGCGATCCCCAGCCGGTCGGTCAGACCGGCGATCGACTCGACCACCGCGGCCTCGTCCGCCGCCACGGCCAACATCCCGCCGCCCTCGGGCAGCGCCTGCATCAGCCGACCCCGCGCCGCCACCAGCAGGCAGGCGTCCTCCAGGGACAGCACCCCGGCCACGTGCGCGGCCGCGATCTCACCGACCGAGTGACCGCCCACGAAGTCCGGCACGACCCCGAACGACTCGACCAGCCGGAACAGGGCCACCTCGACGGCGAACAGCCCGGCCTGGGTGAACACGGTCTGGTCCAGCAGTTCCGCCTCGGGGGTGCCCGCCTCGGCGAACAGCACCTCCCGCAGCGGCCGCGGCAGCACCCGGTCCAGGTGCCCGCACGCCTCGTCGAGCGCGGCGGCGAAGACCGGGAACGCCCCGTACAGCTCCCGGCCCATGCCGGCGCGCTGCGCGCCCTGGCCGGAGAAGAGCACCGCCAGCGGGCCCCGGTCCCCGGCCCGGCCGGTGACCACCGCGCCCGACGGCTCCCCCGCCGCCAGGGCGGCCAGGCCGGCGAGCAGGCCCGCGCGGTCCTCCGCGAGCACCACGGCGCGCTGGTCGAGCGTCGACCGGGACACCGCCGACGACCAGGCCACGTCGACCGGGTCCAACCTCTCGTCGTCGCCCAGCCAGCGGGCCCACCGGTCCGCCTGGCCGGACAGCGCGGCCGGCTGCGCGGCGGAGAGCAGCACCGGCGCGACGGCGGGCCGGCGGGCCGGGGCGGCCTCGTCGGCGGCGGGTTCCGGGCTCGGGGCCTGCTCCAGGATCAGGTGGGCGTTCGTGCCGCTCATGCCGAAGGACGAGACGGCGGCCCGCCGGACGTGGTCGCCGCCCGGCCAGGGGCGCGCCTCGTCGAGCAGCGACACCGCCCCCGTCGACCAGTCGACGTGCGGGGACGGCCGGTCCACGTGCAGGGTGGGCGGCAGCACGCCGTGCCGCATCGCCAGCACCATCTTGATGACGCCGCCGGCCCCGGCTGCGGCCTGCGGGTGGCCGATGTTCGACTTCAGCGACCCCAGCCACAGCGGCCGGTCGGCGGGCCGACCCTGGCCGTACGTGGCCAGCAGCGCCTGCGCCTCGATGGGGTCGCCGAGCCGGGTGCCCGTACCGTGCGCCTCCACGACGTCCACGTCGGACGGCGCGAGCCGGGCGTTCTCCAGCGCCTGCCGGATGACCCGCTGCTGGGCGGGGCCGTTGGGGGCGGTCAGGCCGCTGCTGGCGCCGTCCTGGTTCACGGCGCTGCCCCGGATCACCGCCAAGACGGGGTGACCGTTGCGCCGGGCGTCGGAGAGCTTCTCGACCAGCAGCATGGCGACGCCCTCGGACCAGCCGGTCCCGTCGGCGTCGGCGGAGAACGCCTTGCACCGGCCGTCGGAGGCGAGCCCGCGCTGCCGGGAGAACTCGACGAAGGCGCCGGGCGTGGCCAGCACGGTGACGCCGCCGGCCACGGCGAGGGAGCACTCCCCGTCCCGCAGGGCCTGGCCGGCGAGGTGCAGCGCGACCAGCGAGGACGAGCACGCGGTGTCGATCGTGACGGCGGGCCCCTCCAGCCCGAAGGAGTACGCCAGCCGACCGGACATGACGCTCGCCGCGGTGCCGGTGAGGACGTAGCCCTCCGCGCCCTCGGGCAGCTGCCGCAGCACGGACGTGTAGTCCTGCCCCGCCGTGCCGACGAACACGCCGGTGCGGCTGCCCCGCACCGACGTGGCGTCGATGCCGGCCCGCTCGAAGAGCTCCCAGGTGACCTCCAGCAGCAGCCGCTGCTGCGGGTCCATGGCCAACGCCTCGCGCGGCGAGATCCCGAACAGGGTCGGGTCGAACAGGCCGGCGTCGCGCAGGAAGCCGCCCCGGTTGCTGTAGGTGGTGCCGGGGTGGTCGGGATCCGGGTCGTAGAGCCCGTCGAGGTCCCAGCCCCGGTCGTCGGGGAACGTGCCGGTGGCGTCGATCCCACCCGCGACCAGGTCCCAGAGGTCCTCCGGCGAGGCGACCCCGCCGGGGAAGCGGCAGGCCATGCCGACGATCGCGATCGGCTCCGCGTCCTCGTTCTCCAGCTCGCTCAGCCGCCGGCGCGCCAGGCGGAGCTCGGAGGTCACCCACTTCAGGTGTTCGAGGAGCTTGTCTTCGTCCGCCATGACCCACCCGCCCAGAGCTTGCTATCGATCGGAATCTGCCGATTCGCTGACCACACCACCGCCGACGGCCCGGCTTCGTGCCCAGCTGGACGGGGACGCGGCCGTCCGGCGCACGCACCCGATCCCCTGTGCCGAATTCCGTTTCCGTGCCTGCTCAGGCGCCGTCACGCCGGAGCCCCTGCCGGCACATGCCCGCCACCGTGAGTGGACGCTACTGAGCGCCAATGGCGTCCCCAACCCCTAGAGAACCCCTGATCGCCGGGTCCGGGAGGGCCGCCGCGGCGCGCCGGGAAGTGAACGTCGGCCCGCATCCCGGCGGCCGGTCAGGCGGGGTGGCCGACGGCCGCCGGCAGGATGCGGCGCAGCCGTCCCGGGGGCGTCGAGCGGCGCCGCCACTCCCGCGGGTAGCCCACCGAGACCTCTTCGAACCGGACGCCGTCGTACCAGGTGGTGCGCGGGATGTGCAGGTGACCGTAGACGGCGACGCGGGCGTCGAAGCGGACGTGCCAGTCCGCGGTGGCCTCGGTGCCGCACCACTGCGCGAACTCCGGGTACCGCAGGATCCGGGTGGGTTCGCGTACGAGCGGGAAGTGGTTGACCAGGACGGTCGGGAGGCCACCCCGTTCCGCGACGAGCCGGCGCTCGGTCAGGGCCAGCCGCGCCCGGCACCAGGCGTCCCGCGTCGGGTACGGGTCCGGGTGCAGCAGGATCTCGTCGGTGCAGACCACGCCCACCTCGTGGGCGCGCGCCAGGGCCTGCTCCTTGGTGTACGTCCCGGGGGGCCGGAAGGTGTAGTCGTAGAGCAGGAACAGCGGGGCGATCAGCACGGGGTCGTCGCCCCGCGGGTCCCAGACCGGGTACGGGTCCTCCGGGGTGACCACCCCGAGACCGCGGCACAGTTCCACCAGGTGCTGGTAGCGCTCGTCGCCGCGTAGCTGGACCGGGTCCTCCCGGGGGGTCCAGAGCTCGTGGTTGCCGGGGGCCCAGACCACCTTGGCGAAGCGTCGGCTGAGCAGTCCGAGGGCCCACTCGATGTCGCTGACGAACTCCCCGACGTCACCGGCGACGATCAGCCAGTCGCCGTCGCCCTCCGGCCGCAGCCGCTCGACGATGGCCCGGTTCTCCGCGTAGACCACGTGCAGGTCGCTGACGGCGAGCAACTGAGGCAGGCCCGATCCGGCCACCCGGACCTCCCGTCCATCCGGGGTACCGCGCGCACCCACACATCCGCACCGTCCGGGCTGCCGCTGGGCAGCACGGGACGGCCTGACGGGCTCCGACCCTACGGAGCCGGACCCGCGCGGGCACACCCCTAGACAGCCGCCGCGCACCCCTAGGCGGCGGTGACCTGCCCATGCCGGCATCGGCAGGTCACCGCTCCCGGCGTGCCGCCGCCCGTGCCCGTCGCGGCACCGGCCGCGCTCCGCCCGCCTCGGGCGACACCTGCTCAGGACTTGCCGAACTCCCGCTGGATGATGTCGAACAGCTCCTCCCGGCTCGCCGACTGCAGCTCCTCCCCGGCGGCCGGCGCGGGCGCGGGCGCGGACCGCCCCCGCCAGCGGGCCACCAGGTCCTCCAGCCGGCCGATGACCGCGTCGTCGAGCTGGCCGCCGGGCAGCCCGCCGAGGAGCTGGTCGAGGCGCTCGATCTCCGCCACGATCGGCAGTTCCGGCTGGTCGGGCGTCAACTCGGCCCGCAGGTGATTGGCGAGCGCGGTCGGCGTGGGGTGGTCGAAGACGAGCGTGCTGGGCAGCGCGAGGCCGGTCTCGGCGGTCAGCCGGTTGCGCAGCTCGACCGCGGTGAGCGAGTCGAAGCCCAGTTCGAGGAAGCCGCGGCCGGGTCTGATCGCGCGGGGCGTGGCGTGGCCGAGCACCGCCGCGGCGGTGCCGCGGACGAGGTCGAGCAGGATGCGGTCGCGCTCCGGTTCGGAGGCGGCGGCCAGCCGCTCCCGCAGCGCCGACGCCGCGCCGTCGTCGTCGCCCTTCGGCGTCCTGTCGCCCTGTCCGGGCCGGGCCTCGGGGATCTCGGTGAAGAGACGACTCGGCCGCATCGCCGTGAACGACGACACAAACCGATCCCACCGCACATCCGCCACCACCACCTGCGCCGCACCCTCATCCAACACCCGCTGCAACGCCACCACCGCCAACTCCGGCGACATCCCCGGCAACCCCCGCCGACTCAACTGCTCCCCAGCCGCACCCACCGCCATACCCCCACCAGC
>NZ_JBPQTP010000060.1:0-40009 GCF_051386395.1 Micromonospora sp. URMC 106 | reverse complement strand
GAGACAGACCCCCTCCTCCCCCCGCGAAATCTGCTTGGGTGACACTACTTCGGTCCGAACACTATGCGGCGGCCGGAGCCGGCGGGTGGGCATTCACCCCCGCGGGAGCGGCGTGCCGCTGGTTTCCGTTAGCCAGCGTGGGCAAACGAGGGAGCGTGCAGATGGATTTCGACGTGACGGTTGAGATCCCCAAGGGTCACCGCAACAAGTACGAGGTCGACCACGCGACCGGCCGGATCCGGCTGGACCGCACGCTCTTCACCTCCACGCAGTACCCGGCGGACTACGGCTTCATCGAGGGCACCCTGGGCGAGGACGGCGACCCGCTGGACGCGCTCGTGCTGGTCCCCGAGCCGACCTTCCCCGGCTGCCTCATCCGGTGCCGCACCATCGGCATGTTCCGGATGACGGACGAGAAGGGCGGCGACGACAAGGTCCTCTGCGTGCCCTACGAGGACCCGCGCCAGGAGCACCTGCGCGACATCCACCACCTCGGCGAGTTCGACCGGCTGGAGATCCAGCACTTCTTCGAGGTCTACAAGGACCTCGAGCCGGGCAAGTCGGTCGAGGGCGCCACCTGGGTCGGCCGGCAGGAGGCCGAGGCGGAGATCGCGGCGTCGTACCGGCGCGCCAAGGAGGCCGAGGAGCGCGGCGAGTCCACGCACTGACCCGGCATCGAACGTCGACGGGCCCGGGGGCCGCTCAGCCGAGCAACCCCCGGGCCCGTTCGTACAGGTCGAGCACCGCGCAGGCGACCGGGACCACGGAGACCACCAGGGCGGTGTCCGCCAGGTCGGCGACCCGACCGACGTACGGGGAGACCGGTCGGCGGGCGTACGTGGTGCCGGCGGCCACCGCCAGCAGGGCCAGCGCCAGCCCGCCGGCGACCAGCGCGAGCCGGCCGGCCGGGCCGGAGCGGTCGACGAGCATGGCGCCCAGCACCGCGTACCCGGCGAGGCCGGCGACCACGGTCGGCACCCGGTGGCGCAGGGCGACGAACAGCCGGGAGCGCAGCAGCAGCACGGCCGCGGCGACCGCCACCAGCAGCCGGCCGGCGACCCCGCCGGAGAGGCCGAGGACCAGCGCGGCGGCGACCGCCAGCACGGCGTGCCCGAGCAGCATCCCGGTGAGCATCTCCTCGGTGCGGGCCACCGCCGCGTAGACGCGGTCCCGGTCGGGCAGGTCCCGGACCCGGTCGGCGTCGCCCGGCTCGCCGGTCGGCAGGGTGATCGGGGGCAGCGGCACCTTGCCGAGCCGGATGGCCAGCAGCGGAACCGCCCCCACGGCGAAGACCAGCACGCAGAGCAGGACCGCCGCCGTCTGGTCCGGGCTGAGCAGCAGGCCGCCGAGCGCCGTCAGCGCGCCGGCCGACCCGACGGTGACGCCGGCCACGAAGACCCGGAGCCGGGTGGCGATGCCCACCAGGCCGAGCACCGACACCAGCAGCAGCGCCACCGAGCCGGCCAGCAGCTCGGGCGCGCCGACCCAGCGCAGGCCGGCGACCGGGCCGACCGGGTCGCCGGAGCCGACCGCCAGGGCGCCCGCCGCGGCCGCGTACGGCAGGGCGTAGCCGCCGAGGGCCGCGCCCGTCGGCCCGTCCCCGTGGGCGCGGGACGCCACCACCCCGGCGAGGGTGAGCAGCAGCGCGACCACGGCGGCGGCCGGCCAGCCGGCGCGCTGCCCCGGCCCGCCGGCCGCCACGGCGAGCAGCCCGACGGCCAGCGGCACGGCGGCCCCGGCCAGGGCGGCGGCCCGGGTGGCGGCCGGCGACCACGCGCCGCCGCGCCGCCGCGCCCCGTCGGCGATCGCCTCGACCACGTCGTCGTACTCCAGCTCGGGCCACTGCGCGCGGGCTGGAACCAGGTGCAGGACCTCCCCGTCGCGGACGCCCTGCGGCAGCAGCGCCTGTGCGGTGGCCAGGACGGCGCCGTCGGTGCGCCGCAGCACCCAGCCGCCGTGCCGTTCACCGTCGTCGGCCAGCCCTTCGCCGGCGTGCCGCAGCACCTCCGGCAGCAGCTCGGCCAGGGGAACCTGCTCCGGCAGCGCGACGTCCACCCGCCGTTGGGGGGCGCTGATGGTGACCCGGGCCAGCCCGATTGTCATCGACGGATCTCCATATCGAGCGGGGTTGGTGGCTGCGCGGACGACAGGACTTTACCTACCATGAGCCAGGCTCGGGTTACCGAGCGCTGTCAGGAGGTCGAGTGTCCACTGTCGTCATCAAGCGGCCACCCCGACGCCCGGCGCCGGAGATCCCGGTCGGCGAGCTGCCGGTGGACGCGCCGCCGGAGATCCCCGCCGTCGCCGGCGGGCGCTGGCAGCAGGTGCTCATGGTGCTGCCCATGCTCGGCGGCACGGTGGCGATGGCGATGATGTTCGGCCGTGGCGGCGGGGCCTACTCGTACGTGGTCGGCGGCATGTTCGGGCTCTCCTCGCTGGCCATGCTGGTGACCTCGTGGGGCAGCGCCTCCGGCACGCCGAGGAAGTCGGAGATGATGGCCGCCCGGCGGGACTACCTGCGGCACCTGACCGCGCTGCGGCGCCGGGTCCGGCACACCGCCGGGCAGCAGCGCGCCGGGCTCTACTACCGGCACCCGGACCCCGGCCGGCTCTGGTCGACCGTCGACAGCCACCGGGTCTGGGAACGGCGCCCCGCCGACCCGGACTTCGCGGTGGTCCGGGTCGCCGTCGGCCCGCAGACGCTCGCGACCCCGCTGGTCCCCCCGGTCACCCGCCCGCTGGAGGAGCTGGAGCCGATGACGGCGGGCGCGCTGCGCCGCTTCCTGGACGCGTACTCCGTGGTGCCCGACCTGCCGGTGGCGCTCTCGCTGCGCAGCTTCGCCCGGGTGTTCGTGCGCGACGCCACCGGCGGTCCGGGCGACGGGTCGGCCGGCCAGGCGCTGGCCCGGGCGATGCTCGCCCAGCTCGCGGTCTTCCACGCCCCGGACGAGCTGCTCGTCGCCGTCTGCGCGGGGCCGGAGCGGCGGGCCGCCTGGGAGTGGGTCAAGTGGCTGCCGCACGCCCACCACCCCACCCGCACCGACGCCCTCGGTCCGGTCCGGCTGGTCGCCAGCGCGGCGGCCGAGCTGGAACGGCTGCTGGACGAGGTGCTGGCCAGCCGGTCCCGGTTCAGCCCGGCCGGTCCCGCCACCGACGGCCCGCACGTGGTGGTGGTGCTCGACGGCGGCGACCTGACCGGGGCCACCGACCTGACCGGGGACGGCGGCATCGACGCCGTGACGGTCATCGACCTGGACACCCCGCCGCCGCGCCTGCTGGACCGGTTCGCGCTGCTGCTGGAGCTGCGCCACGGCCGGCTGCACTCCCACTCGGCCGAGGGGCACGCCGAGGTGGGCACGGCGGACCGGCTCGACCTGGTCGACGCCGAGGCGATCGCCCGGCGGCTGGCCCCGCTGCGGCTGGCCACCGCCGTACGCGGCCCGGACGCCCCGCCCGGCGCCGAGCCGGGCCTGCCCGAGCTGCTCGGTCTGGGCGACCCGGAGGGCTTCACCGCCGAGCAGGGGTGGGCGCCCCGCTCCGCCCGCGAGCGGCTGCGGGTGCCGATCGGGGTGGGCACCGACGGCGGCGCCATCGAGCTGGACCTGAAGGAGTCGGCGCAGGACGGGATGGGGCCGCACGGCCTGCTGATCGGGGCGACCGGCTCCGGCAAGTCGGAGTTGCTGCGCACGCTGGTGCTCGGGCTGGCCGCGACGCACAGCTCGGAGCAGCTCAACTTCGTGTTGATCGACTTCAAGGGCGGCGCCACGTTCGCCTCCTTCGACCGGCTGCCGCACACCGCCGCGGTGATCACCAACCTGGCCGACGCGCTGCCGCTGGTCGACCGGATGGTCGACGCGATCAACGGCGAGCTGGTCCGCCGCCAGGAGCTGCTGCGCCGGGCCGGCAACTTCGCCAGCCTGCGTGACTACGAACGGGCCCGCGCCGCCGGCACGCCGCTCGCCCCGCTGCCGTCGCTGCTGCTGATCTGCGACGAGTTCTCCGAGCTGCTCTCGGCCAAGCCCGACTTCATCGACCTGTTCGTGCAGATCGGCCGGCTGGGCCGGTCGCTCGGCGTGCACCTGCTGCTGGCCTCGCAGCGGCTGGAGGAGGGGCGGCTGCGCGGGCTGGACACCCACCTGTCGTACCGGATCGGGTTGCGTACCTTCTCCGCGCTGGAGTCGCGGACGGTGCTCGGGGTGCCGGACGCGCACGAGCTGCCCCGCTCCCCCGGCCACGGGTACCTGCGCTTCGGCACCGAGCCGCTGGTGCGGTTCAAGGCCGCGTACGTCTCCGGGGCGCTGCGCCGGCTCGGCGCGGCGCCGGGCGCCGGCGGCGCGGGAGCCCTCCGCCTGCTCGCCTTCTCCACGCACTTCGTGCCCAAGCCGGAGCCGGTCGGACCGCCCGCCCTGCCCGCCGCGGCCGACGAGAGCGGCACCGGGAGCCTGTTGGAGCTGATGGTCGACCGGCTGGCCGGCCAGGGCCCGCCCGCGCACCAGGTCTGGCTCCCCCCGCTCGGCCGGGCGCCGGCGCTGGACGAGCTGCTCGGGCCGGTCGCCGCCGACCCGAAGCGCGGCCTCGCCTTCGGCAATCCGGACCTGCACGGCGCGTTGCAGGTGCCGGTGGCGGTGGTCGACAAGCCCTTCGAGCAGCGCCGCGACCTGCTCTGGCTCTCGCTGGACGGCGCCGCCGGGCACGTCGCGGTCGTCGGCGGGCCGCAGAGCGGCAAGTCGACCGCGCTGCGCACGCTGATCTGCGCGCTCGCGCTCACCCACACCCCGGCCGAGGTGCAGGTCTACTGCCTCGACTTCGGCGGCGGCGCGCTGGCCGCGCTGCGCGACCTGCCGCACGTCGGTGGCGTCACCGGCCGCGCCGACCCGACGGCCGTCCGGCGCACGGTCGGCGAGATCGCCACGCTGCTGGTCGACCGGGAACGCCGCTTCGCCGAGCTGGGCGTGGAGTCGATGGCCGCCTGGCGGCAGCGACGGGCCGCGCTGGCCGGCACCGGTCAGCCGGGCGCCGACCCGTTCGGCGACGTGTTCCTGGTGGTGGACGGCTGGGCCACCCTGCGCGGCGAGTACGACGACCTGGAGCCGCTGATCACCGACCTGGCCACCCGCGGCCTGTCGTACGGGGTGCACGTGGTGGCGACGGCGGTGCGCTGGCTGGACTTCCGGCCGGCGATCCGGGACCTCTTCGGCTCCCGGCTGGAGCTGCGCCTCGGCGACCCGTCCGACTCGCTGGTGGCCCGCCGGGCGGCGGCGAACGTGCCCGAGCAGACGGCGGGCCGGGGCATCACCGCGGAGAGCCTGCACTTCCTCACCGCGCTGCCGCAGCTGGCCGCCTCCGGCGGCGACACCACCGACCTGGTCAAGCAGGTCGCCGGGAGCTGGGCGGGGCCGGTGGCTCCCCCGGTGCGGCTGCTCCCGCCGGTGCTCCCGTACGCCGAGCTGGACCTGACCGCGACCACCGGCCTGCGCATCCCGGTCGGGATCGCCGAGGCCGACCTGCGCCCGGTGGTGCTGGACTTCGCCACCGAGCCGCACTTCGTGGTCTTCGGCGACGCCGAGTGCGGCAAGTCGTCGTTCCTGCGCGCGCTGGCCACCTCGATCATCACCCGTTTCACCCCCGAGCAGGCCCGCGTGATCCTGGTCGACTACCGGCGCAGCCTGGCGGACCTCACCGAGGCCCCGCACCTGATCGGGTACGGCTCCGCCGCGGCGCACACCACCGACCTGATCGAGTCGGCCGCGGGCTACATGCACGCGCGGGCGCCCGGGCCCGAGGTCACCCCCGCGCAGCTGCGGGAGCGGTCGTGGTGGTCCGGGCCCGAGCTGTTCGTGCTGGTCGACGACTACGACCTGGTCGCCGGCGGGCCGGCCAACCCGCTGCGCGCGTTGGAGGAGCACCTGCCGCACGCCCGCGACGTCGGGCTGCACCTGGTGCTCGTCCGGCGCTCGGGCGGCGCCGGGCGGGCCCAGTACGAGCCGATCGTGCAGCGCCTGCGCGAGCTGTCCACCGCCGGGCTGGTGATGGCGGGCAGCCCGGAGGAGGGGGCGCTGGTCGGCCCGGTCCGGCCCGGGCCGCTGCCGCCGGGGCGCGGGCGGCTGGTCACCCGGCGGGAGGGTGTGCGGCTGGTCCAGCTGGCGTATCTGCCGTCGCCGTGACGGGTGTCCCCGGATCGCCCCGCAAGGCGCCGAGGAACCGGTAATCTCCGATCGTCATGTTTGCGTCTGGGATGAACGGCCTGAGGATGTGACCAGGGTGCGGCACAGCTGTCCGCCGGGTCGGCGGATCGCCGGGCGCGCGTTGCTCGGGTTGGCGGCCACCGTCGCGTCGGTCGCCGGCCCGGTCGCCCCGGCCGCCGCCGCCCCACGGCCGCCCGCCGCCGCCCGGGTCGCCGCCGTCCCGCTGCCGCTCGCGCCGCCGGACACCCAGGGCCGCCCCGACCAGATCCGCGACGATCAGTGGCAGCTCGACGCGTTGCAGGCCAGGACGGCCTGGCGCAGTTCGACCGGGCGCGGGGTCACCGTCGCGGTGATCGACTCCGGGGTGGACGCGGCCCATCCCGACCTGGCCGGCCAGGTGCTGCCCGGCCTCGACCTGGTGGATCCCGAGGGTTCCGCCGACGGGGCCGACCCGGTCGGTCACGGCACCACCGTGGCCGGGCTGATCGCCGGCCGGAACGACGACCGGCGCGGCGCGGTGGGTCTCGCGCCGGACGCCCGGATCCTTCCGGTCCGCGTCCTCGACGCCGAGAACCGCTACGACGACGCCATGATCGTCGCCAAGGGTGTGCGCTGGGCGGTGGACAACGGCGCCCGCGTGATCAACCTGTCCCTCGGCGGGAGCGGCGACAGCGCCGCCCTGGCCGCCGCGCTCGACTACGCCTTCGCCCGGGACGTGGTCGTGGTCGCCTGCACCGGCAACGTGGCGGCCTCGTCCAGCTCGAAGGTCTGGTACCCGGCGCGCGAGCCGGGCGTGATCGCGGTCTCCGGGCTGGACCGCGACAGCCACAACCTCTGGTCCGGCTCGATCACCGGGCGGGCCACGGTGCTCGCCGCTCCCGCCACCGGTCTGGTCGGGGCCCGCCCCGGCGGCTACTGGCGCGTGCAGGGCACGAGCTTCGCGGCGCCGCTGGTCGCCGCCACCGCCGCGCTGGTGCGGGCCCGCTACCCGCAGATGTCCGCCGGCGACGTGGTGAACCGGCTGTTGAGCACCGCCCGCGACATCGGTTCGACCGGCCGGGACGACCGCTTCGGCTACGGCCTGGTCGACCCGGTCGCCGCGCTGAACGCCGAGGTGCCCCCGGTGGGCCGCAACCCGCTGGACGACGAGGCCTCGCCGGGCGTGGTCGGCTTCGGTCCGGCGCCGGGCTCCGCGCAGGCCGACGTCGCGGCGGCCGGCAGCGACCCGCTGGGCTTCGCCGCGCCGCGTCGGCAGACCCGCTGGGCGGCGCAGCCGGCCGGTACGCACGAGGAGGCCACGCCGGAACGGCTCTGGACCGGGGCGGCGTTCTTCGTCGCCCTGCTCACCGGCGCGGCGCTGATGGTGCGCCGGTTCCGCCAGTGGACCCCGCTGGCCGCCCCGCGTCGCCCGGTCCGGCCGGGGCGCCGCCCGTCGGCGGGCTGAGCCGGCGACCCGACCGGCCCGACCCGCGCGGACGGGCCCGGCGGCCCGCTCGGGGTCTGACCGGGCCGCGTCCGGGGTAGAACAGATGTCATGAGCACGCCCGGCCCGCGTACCCTCGCCGCGCCGCCCCGACCGTCGTGGCGCAGCCGCCGCCTGCACCCGGACGACTCCCGGGGGCTGCGGCTGACCCTCGCCGCGGGGGCCGCGTTCCTGGTGGTGGTGCCGTTCACGCTGCTGGCGTTCCTGGTGCTGGGGGACTGGCCCCCGCTGCGCCGGCTGGACACGGCGGTGACCGACGCGCTGGTCGGCTACGCCGCCGACCACCCGGCATGGGTACGCCTGATGACCCTCTGGACCGACGTGTTCGCCCCGATGCCGTTGCGGGCCGCCGCGCTGCTCCTGGTGGTCTGGCTGGTGCGGCGGGGGGCCCGGCAGCTGGCGGTCTGGGTCGCCGTCACCATGGCGGTGGGCGGCCTGCTCGGCCCGCTGTTCAAGCTGCTCTTCGGCCGGCCCCGGCCCGACCTGCCCGACCCGGTGGCCCAGGCGCCCGGCCTGGCCTTTCCGTCGGGGCACGCGCTCAACGCCGCCCTGGCCGCCGGGGTGCTGCTGGTGGTGTTCCTCCCGCACGCCGGGCCGGCCGCCCGCCGGGTGGTGGGCGCGGCCGCGCTGCTGCTCGCCCTGGTGACCGGCTTCAGCCGGGTCGCGCTGGGCGTGCACTGGACCAGCGACGTGCTGGCCGGCTGGCTCCTCGGCGCGGCCGTGGTGGCCGCGACCGCCGCCGCCCTCACCGTCTGGCGGGCCACCCCGCCCGGCCGCCCGGCACCGTCCGGGCCGGGCGGTGCCGCGCCGGGGTCGTCTGGGCCCGGGTCGGCGGCTGGCGCGGGCAGCCCGCCGCGCGGCTGACCGGTCAGGTGCACTCGCCGGTGCCGACGGCGCGGGTGCGCTCGGCGCCGGCCAGGGCGACCGGGCGGGCCTCGGCCGCCGTCACCGCGAACCCGGTGTTGGGGTCGTCGGCCGCCGCCGCGAAGATCACCCCGAGCACCAGCCCGTTCGACGAGACCAGCGGGCCGCCGGAGTTGCCGCTCTGCACGAGCGCCCGGATCGTGTAGATCTCCCGGGTCACGTTCCCGGCGGAGTAGATGTCCGGCCCGGTGATGCGGTCGACGTCCCGGACCCGCGCCGACTGGGCGTTGTACGGCCCGTCGAGCGGGAAGCCCAGCACGATCGCGTCCGCGCCGCTGCCCGCGTTGCCGGCGGCGAAGCGCATCGACGGGCCGGGCAGCCCGGGCACGTGCAGCACGGCCAGGTCCCGGTCGGGGTCGTAGACGACCACCTTGCTGTCGTACCGGTCGCCGTTCAGCTCGACGACCGTCGAGCGGGTGCCGGCGACGACGTGGGCGTTGGTCATCACCCGGTCGTCGGCGTAGACGAAGCCGGAGCCCTCGATCCGGCGCGAGCAGCTCGGGGCGGAGCCGAGCACCTTGACCACCGAACGCTGGCTGTTGACCACCACCTGCGAGCCGGCGAGCGCCGGGTCGGGCGGGGAGACCTGCCGGGCGCGGGTCGGCGCCAGGTCGCCGAAGACGTCCGGGAAGCCGTTGGTGTCGACGGTGTCCCGCAGCGCCGTGGAGAGCTGCTGCGCCTGGTCCGGCAGGACCCGGTCCACCACGGTGAGCAGGGCGCTGTTGCGCACCGAGGAGGCCAGCCAGGGCAGCGACGACGAGCCCAGCGGCACCGCGACGAGCCAGGCGACCAGCAGCACGGCGAAGAGCGAGACGAACGCCCCGCCGATGTCGTCGGCCCGCCTGCCCACGTCGCTGGTGATCGTCTTGCGCAGGTGGGAGCCGACCCAGCCGGCGAGCGCCTGGCCGACCACCGCCAGCCCGAAGACCGCCACCAGGGAGATCAGCACCCGGGTGCCGCTGTCCACGAACTGCTGCGCCAGCAGCGGCCCGAGCTGGAGGCCTACCAGCGCGCCCAGGAAGAAGCCGGAGAACGACAGCACCCCGATGACGAAGCCCTGGCGGTATCCGCTGATCGCGAACACGAGCATGAGCAGCAGCAGTACGAGATCCACGGCGGACACGCGTCAAGCGTACGGGCACCCGGCCCGCGAAATGACCATCGCGTGCGGAAGGTGACCGTCCGTTCAGCGCACCGGGGTCTCGTCCACCGCGTCCGTGCCGGCCGAGGGCGCCGGGGTGGCCCCGGTCGGCGGCAGGTCGACGACCCGGTCACGCGGCCACGGCCGGGCCCATCCGCCCATCTCCAGCAGGGCGGCCAGGACGCCGGCGGTGAAGCCCCAGACCAGCATCCCGCGCGCCGAGAACGCCGGGCCGATCCAGCCGCTCGGGTGGCGTACCCGCATCCGGTTCTCGGGGTCGACCAGCTCGGTGATGGGCAGCCGGGCCACGTGCGCCACCTCGGCCGGCTCCCGGGGGTGCACCGGGTGCGGCGTGTGCCACCAGGCGAGCACGGGAGTGACCACGAAGTCGCTGACCGGGATCCAGAGCTTCGGCAGCTCGGCCAGGACCGTGACACTGGCCGGGTCGAGCCCGACCTCCTCGTTGGCCTCGCGCAGCGCGGTCGCCGGGGCGTCGGCGTCCTCCGGGTCGGCCGCGCCGCCGGGGAAGGCCGGCTGACCGGCGTGGTTGCGCAGGGTGGCGGCCCGCTGGAGGATCAGCACGTCCGGGCCGGCGCCGGGCTCCTCGCCGAGCAGCACCAGCACGGCGCTCTCCCGCCCTCCGGTCTCGGGGGTGGCCAGCCGGGTGAAGTCCTCGCTGCGCGCGGTGCCGAGCCTGGTGAGCAGCGGGTCGAGCCAGCCCGGCGGACGGCGGCTCACGCCGGCACCCCCGCGCCGCAGCGCGCCCGCCGGCGGCTCACGCCGGCGTTCCCCGCGCCCCACCGTGTCCGTCGGCGGCTCACGCCGGCACCGCCAGGCCGAGGTGTTGCCGGACCAGGGCGGTGAGACGGGCGTCGTCGAGCGCGCCGGAGGAGTCGACGTGCCGGACGCGGCCCTGCCCGTCGACGAAGACGGTCAGGGGGATGGCCTTGCGGTTCAGCTCCCGCTTCAGGCTCTCCCCCTGGTCCACCAGCACCGGGAAGCGGATGCCGAAGTCCTCGCCGATGGACTGGGCCGCGTCCCGGCTGTCCTGGCTGTTCACCCCGAGGACCGTGAGCTGGCCGGCGGCCCGCTCGCTGAGCCGCTGGAAGGCGGGCAGCTCCTTGCGGCAGGGCGGGCACCAGGACGCCCAGACGTTGACCACGGCCGGCCCGCGCAGGTCCCGCAGGGCGACCGGGGCGCCGCCGGTGAAGCAGTTCAGGGTCAGCTCGGGCAGCGCCGGGGCGTCGGGGGGCGCGGCCGGGAGGTCGGCGGGCGCGGCGGACGCGGGCGGGGCGCCGAGCGCCGAGCAGTCCTGGAACGGCGACGGCCGGTTGGCGGCGGCCTGCTGCCGGCCGGAGGGACCGCTCTCCTTTTCCTCGGCGCCGGCGGTGCACCCGACGGCGGCCAGCAGCACGGGTACGAGCAGGAGGGCGAGGCCGCGTCGCCGGCCCGAAGGGCGCTGACCGGCGACGACGGCAGGGGCGGTTCTGCGGTTCACGGCGCCTCCGCCACGACGGCCTGGACGGGCACCAGCTCCGGGTCGACCCCGGCCGCCACCGCCAGGTCGCGGGCGCGGGGACCCTTGAGCAGCTTCGCGGCCGCCGCCGGCTCGGTCGGGCCGGTGCCGTACGACGGGCAGAGCTTCGCGAGCGTGCACGCGCCGCAGGCCGGCTTGCGGGCGTGGCAGACCCGCCGGCCGTGGAAGATCACCCGGTGCGACAGCATGGTCCAGTCGCGCTTGGGGAAGAGCGCCCCGATCGCGTGCTCGATCTTCACCGGGTCGGTCTCGGCGGTGAGCCGCCAGCGCTGCACCAGCCGCCCGAAGTGGGTGTCGACGGTGATGCCGGGCACGCCGAAGGCGTTGCCGAGGATGACGTTGGCGGTCTTGCGGCCGATGCCGGGCAGCGTCACCAGGTCGGCGAGCTTGCCCGGGACCCGGCCGTCGTGCCGATCGACGAGGGCCTGGCCGAGCTTGATCAGGGAGTCGGTCTTGTTGCGGTAGAAGCCGGTGGGCCGGATCAGTTCCTCCAGCTCCGTCCGGTCCGCTCCCGCGTAGTCGGCGGCGGTCGGGTACCGGGCGAAGAGCTTCGGGGTGACCTCGTTGACCTTCTTGTCCGTGCACTGCGCGGAGAGGATCGTCGCGACGGCCAGCTCCAGCGGGCTGGAGTGGTCAAGTTCACAGTGGGCGTCGGGGTGGGTCTCGGTCAGGACCCGGCCGATCCGCCGCGCGCGGCGCGTACGCCCGAGGTCGGTCTCGGTGGAAACGGAGGAGCTGATGGTCACGCCGGCCAGCCTACGTCGCCGGGGTGACCGGCCGCCGGGGCCACGCGCCCGCGTCGACCGGGGTCAGCCGCCCTGCGGCGGGCTGATCGCGCCCGAGTCGTCGAACCGGGCGCCGGTGTCCGGGAAGTCGCTCCTGCTGAGCTGCTTCACGAGGCCCAGGCCGCGGTCGTCGCCATCCATGGTCGGCTTGCCGGCGGAGTTCATGTACGTCGAGACGAACGAGCCCCCGGCCCAGCCGCCGTCCGGCTTCAGCGACACCTTGAGCACCCCGCCCCAGCCGAGCCGGCCGGCGTTGCTCAGCGAGTTGCCCCCGCCGGCGAAGTTGCCCAGGCTGTACGCGATCAGCCGGCCCTTGTAGAACTCCATGCCGCGCAGCACGTGCGGGCCGTGCCCGACGATCAGGTCCGCCCCGGCGTCGATCATCGCCTTGGAGAACTTGACCGGGTCGCCCCGGTTCTCGCCGAGGAACATCTCGGTGCCCGGCCGCACCCGCGTCTTGTCGGCCCCCTCGCCGCCCATGTGCACCTGCACCACGACCAGGTCGGCCATCCCGGCCGCCTTGGCGACCACCCTCTTCGCCGCGGCGATGTCGATCAGACTGTTGGACCAGACGTACGACGAGAAGCCGGCGACCGCGACCTTGACCCCCTTGACGTCGACCACGGTGATCTGGTCCGGCGCCCCGGTGTGCTCGAGTTCGTACTTCTCCAGCGCCTTCTGGGTGTTCTCGTAGCCCTTCGGGCCGTAGTCGTAGCCGTGGTTGTTGGCCTGGTTGAGCAGGTCGAAGCCGGCGTCGCGCAGGTGCGCCGCGTAGTCCGGCGGGGCGCGGAACTGGAAGCAGCGGGTCGAGTTCGGGCCGCACTTGCCGGTGCCGGTGTCGACGGTGAGCGGCTCCTCCAGGTTGCCCATCACCAGATCGGCGGCGAGCGCCTTCTCGACCGAGTCGAAGAAGCCCTTCCCGCCGTTGGCGGGCAGCCGGTTCGGCGCGTTGCCCATGATGATGTCGCCGGTGGCGGAGAGCGAGATGGCCTGCTCGGCGGGCTGCTCGGACGCTCCCGGCTTGACCGGGGCGCCGGTGCCGCCGCCGCCCTTGCCGGGCTCCCAGACGGGGTCGCCCCCGGATCCGGGCTGGCCGCAGCCGGCGGCGAGCAGGACGGCGAGCAACGCGCCCAGGGCGAGCGCGACCCGGCGGGGCGGAAGGAAGGCGGCAGCGTACATCGAGCGCGACCCTATCGGTTGCGCGACGGCCGGACGAGAGCCGATCGGACTGTTGTTCAGCCCGCCCGTCGTTCGGACCACGGGACCACGGTGCCCCGCCCGCCGGTCGTCACGGCGGCGTGCACGGCCCGGGCCAGCGGGCCGCCCCAGGTGGAGCGCGGTCCGCCGTACGCCGACTCCGGGCCGTCGACCGGGCAGAGCACGGTGACCGCGTCCGTCGGGGTGCCGGTGCCCGGCAGGCCCAGCTCCGCGATCGCCTGTGCCTTCGCCTCGGTGGCGGTGGCCACCGCGTTGACCAGGGCGGCGTCGCCGAGCCGGGCCGGGACGTACACCACGATGTTGACCGTGCCGACCCGCTGGGCGAGCACCGCCGGGGCGGGCTCGGCCGCCCGGACCGGGAGGCCCAGGCCGACCGTGGCCCAGACCCGCACGCCGGTGTCCGCCCGGGCGATCACCTCGGACACGTCCACCCCGGTCAGCAGGCCCACCCCGGGCCCGTCGAGGTCGAGCAGGTCGGCCAGCTCGGCCAGGTGGTCGGCGGGATCGTCCCGGTCGTACGACATGGGCACGGTCGCGTTGACGACCCAGTGCCGGACGCCGAGCCCACCGCCCAGCGGCGCGGAGCTGACCGCGCGCAGCGGGCGGTCGGCGCGCCAGTACAGCAGCGGGACGTCCCGACCGTCCTCCCGACGGGCGGTCAGCACGGGTTCGCTCAGCACATGGTGACCCTACGACCCGGCGCCCGTCGACCGGCCGGCGCCCGTGCGGGCGGGCGATCCTACTGCTCGATCACGTCGCGGGGGTTACGCCCAACGATCAAGATTCCAGGGGTGCGCCTCTGATTCCAGCTCACGTGCGCCTAGACTGGCGACGCGCGAGGGATCAGCGGACGGCGGACCCGGCCGAGAAGACGGCACGCGCAGGTGGAGGTGCGCGATGGACGAGGTACTGGCCCGCAGCGGGATCTTCCAGGGCGTCGACCCGGAGGCTGCCGAGGCGCTCGCCAAGGAGATGGAGACGCTCGAGGTCCGCAAGGGCGAGATCGTCTTCAACGAGGGCGAGCCCGGCGACAGTCTCTACATCCTGCTGTCCGGCAAGATCAAGGTGGGCCGCCGGGCGGCCGACGGCCGACAGAACCTGATCGCCGTGATGGGCCCGTCGGACATGGTGGGCGAGCTGTCGCTCTTCGACCCCGGACCGCGCACGGCGACGGCCACGGCGGTCACCGACACCCGCCTGGTGCGGCTGCGCAAGCAGGCCCTGCGCCCGTGGCTGAACAACCGGCCGGAGATCGCCGAGCAGCTGCTGCGGGTGCTGGCCCGCCGGCTGCGGCGGACGAACGACTCGTTGGCCGACCTGATCTTCACCGACGTGCCCGGTCGCGTCGCCAAGAACCTGCTCCAGATGGCCGGCCGCTTCGGCACCCGCGACGGCGGCGTGCTGCGGGTGACCCACGACCTCACCCAGGAGGAGATCGCCCAGCTCGTCGGCGCCTCCCGGGAGACCGTGAACAAGGCGCTGGCCGACTTCGCCTCGCGCGGCTGGCTGCGTCTGGACGGCAAGAGCATCATCATCCTCGACCCGGAGCGCCTGGCCCGCCGCGCCCGCGTCTGACGCCCGCCCCGGCCGGGTTCCCCCGGCCCGCTCGACGCCACCGGTCCGGACCGCACCCCTGCGGTCCGGACCGGTTCGCGTTCGCGGCACGGCGGCACGGCGGCACGGCGGCAGCCCGGGGGTCCGTCTGCCCGGGGCAGAATCGCTGGACTCCGGCCCGGGCCGGCGGGCACGGTGGAGCGATGCTGGAACGCGTCGCCGTACTCTCCGACATCCACGGGGCGCTGCCCCCGTTGGAGGCCGTGCTGGCCGAGCCGGACGTCACCACCGCCGACCTGATCGTGCTCACCGGCGACATCGCGGCCGGCCCGCAGCCGGTCGAGGTGCTGGACCTCCTCGCCGGCCTCGGCGAGCGGGTCTGCTGGGTGCGCGGCAACGCCGACCGCGAGCTGGTGGAGGCCCGGGCCGGCCGCAAGTCCCCCGTCGACGTCTCGAACTGGGCCGCCGAGCAGCTCCGCGCCGACCACCTCGACCGGCTGGCGGCGCTGCCGCTGACGGTGACGCTGGAGGTCGCCGGCCTCGGCCAGGTGCTGTTCTGCCACGCCACGCCCCGCGACGACGAGGAGGTCGTGCTCGTCGACTCCCGGACGGCACGCTGGGCGGAGGTGCTCGCCGGGGTGCCGGCCGAGGTGGGGACGGTGGTCTGCGGGCACACCCACATGCCGTTCACCCGGCTGGCCGACCGGCGACTGGTCGTCAACCCGGGCAGCATCGGGATGCCCTACGGCGGCCCGGGCGCCTTCTGGGCGTTGCTCGGGCCCGGGGTGCAGCTGCGCCGCACCGCGTTCGACGTGGACGCGGCCTGCGCCCGCGTGGCGGCCGAGTCGGGCTTCCCCGACGCCGCCGAGTGGGCCGACGAGTACCTGCGCTCCCGGCACAGCGACACCGACGCGCTCGCCGTGTTCGGCCCCCGCGACGGCCGCTGAGGGCGACCGGCCGGGGGACGCCGGCGTCGCCCCTGTCGAGCTGAATCGTCTACGACATCAGTTCGACAGCGCCCGGCGGCCGGCCCGTCCGCTGGGCGAAATGGCGGTCACGCACCCAGCACAGGCCCGGCGGACAGCCGGCTGGCCGACGGCCAGCGCGCCCGCTGGCGGCAGCGGCGGTCACGCGGCCAGCAGCCCCGCCGCGTGAGAAAAAGTCAGTCTTGACTGTTTGTTTCGGGGCCGGCACGCTGTTCCCGTGCCCGCCGCATCGACCCGCGTCCCTCAACAGGAGCGCAGCCGCGCCACCCAGGCCCGGCTGCTGGAGGCGACCGTCGAGTGCCTGGTCGAGCACGGCTGGGCCGGCACCACCACCACCGTCGTCGCGGCCCGAGCCGGCGTCTCGCGCGGCGCCCAGCTGCACCACTACCCCACGAAGGCCAAGCTGGTCACCGCCGCCGTCACGCACCTCACCGAACGGCGGGCGGAGGAGCTGCGCACCGAGGCCGAGGCGCTGCCGCCCGGCCCGCAGCGGCTCGACCGGGTGATCGACCTGCTCGGCGCGGCCTTCACCGGCCCGCTCTTCGTCGCCGCCCTCGAACTGTGGGTCGCCGCGCGGACCGACCGGGAGCTGCGCGAGGCCCTGCTGCCGTTGGAGGCCCGGGTCGGCCGCGAGATGCACCGGCTCACCGTCTCCCTGCTCGACGTGGACGAGCGCCGCCCGGGCGTACGCGAGGCGGTGCAGGCGACCCTCGACCTGCTCCGCGGCCTCGGCGTGGCCAACCTGCTCAACGACGACTCGACCCGTCGCACCGCCCTGCTCGCCACCTGGAAGCGCCAGCTCGCCACCCTGCTCACGCCCTGACCGGCCCGTCCCGCACCGGAGGCACCATGGTCGACCTCAAGGACCTGCTCGCGGATCTGGCCGACGAGTCCGAGCAGCTGGACGGCCTGGTGAGCGGCCTGTCGCCGGGCGAGTGGACACGTCTGACCCCGGCGCCCGGCTGGAGCGTCGGGCACCAGGTCGCCCATCTCGCCTGGACGGACCAGGTGGCGCTGCTCGCCGCCACCGACCCCGAGGCGTTCTTCGCCTCCGTGGCGACCGCCCCCGACCCGGCCCGGCTCGTCGACGCCGGCGCGGAGGAGTTCCTCGCCCCGCCGGCCGAGCTGCTGCCCCGCTGGCGTGCCGGGCGGGCCGCGCTCGCCGCCGCGCTGGCGGGCGTGCCCGAGGGCGGGAAGCTGCCCTGGTTCGGCACCCGGATGTCGCCCGCCTCGATGGCCACCGCCCGGATCATGGAGACCTGGGCGCACGGCGCGGACGTGGCCGACGCGCTCGGCGTCACCCGTCCCGCCACGGCGCGGCTGCGGCACGTCGCGCACCTCGGCGTCCGTACCCTCGGCCACAGCTTCGCCGCCCACGGCCGGCCGGCGCCGGCGGCGCCCGTGCGGGTCGAGCTGGCCGCGCCCGGCGGTGACACCTGGGCGTACGGCCCGGCCGACGCCGCCGACCGGGTCACCGGCCCGGCGCTCGACTTCTGCCTGCTGGTCACCCAGCGGCGGCACCGCGCCGACCTGGCCCTGACGGCGACCGGCCCGGTCGCCGACGAGTGGCTGGACGTCGCGCAGGCGTTCGCCGGTCCGCCCGGCGCGGGCCGCGCGCCACGGACCGCCGACGCTGCCCCGAGAGACGACGCTGCCCCGAGAGACGACGCCGGCCCGAGAGACGACGCCGGCACGGGGAGCGACGTATGAGCGGGGTGCTGCGGGTGGGCAACGCCTCCGGCTTCTACGGCGACCGCTTCACCGCCTGGCGGGAGATGCTCGACGGCGGCGAACTCGACGTGCTGACCGGCGACTACCTGGCCGAACTGACCATGCTGATTCTCGGCCGGGACCGGTTGCGCGACCCCTCCCTCGGCTATGCCCGGACCTTCCTGCGCCAGTTGGAGGGCTGCCTCGGCACCGCGCTGGACCGGGGCGTGCGGATCGTGACCAACGCCGGCGGGCTGAACCCGGCCGGACTGGCCGCCGCGATCGGGGCGCTCGCCGAGCGACTCGGCCTGACCGTGCGCGTCGGCCACGTCGAGGGCGATGCGCTCCCCCGCCCGGACGCGTTGACGGCGAACGCCTACCTGGGGGCGTACGGCATCGCCGCCTGCCTGGACGGCGGGGCCGACGTGGTGGTCACCGGCCGGGTCACCGACGCGTCCCTGGTGGTCGGGCCGGCCATCGCCCGGTTCGGTTGGGGGCGCGACGATCTCGATGCGCTGGCCGGGGCGACCGTCGCCGGCCACCTCGTCGAGTGCGGGGCGCAGGTGACCGGGGGCAACTTCAGCTTCTTCACCGAGCTCCCCGACGGCGGTCACCGCCCCGGGTTCCCGATCGCCGAGCTGCGTGCGGACGGCTCCTGCCTGATCACGAAGCACCCCGGCACCGGCGGCGCGGTCACCGTGGAGACCGTCACCGCCCAACTGCTCTACGAGGTGGGCGGGCCGGCCTATGTCGGGCCGGACGTGGTGGCCCGGCTCGACACGGTCGAGCTGAGCGTCGACGGGCCGGACCGGGTGCGGGTGAGCGGCGTCCGCGGCACCCCGCCGCCGGGCACCCTCAAGGTGGGCGTGAACAACCTCGGCGGCTTCCGCAACTCCATGACCTTCGTCCTCTGCGGGCTCGACATCCCCGCCAAGGCGGCCCTGGTGCGGGGTCAGGTCGAGGAGGCGGTCGGCAAGGAGGGGCTGGAGTTCACCCTGGCCCGCACCGACCACCCCGACACCGGCGACACCGAGGCGGCGAGCGCCCTGCTGCACGTACACCTGCGGGACGGCGACCGGGCGCGGGCCGGGCGGGCCTTCTCGGCCGCCGCGGTGGAGCTGGCCCTGGCCTCCTACCCGGGCTGCACGCTGACCACCCTGCCCGGCGACGCGACGCCCTACGGGGTGTTCACCGCCGACGCCGTGCCGCAGGACGCGGTGTCGCACGTCGCCGTGCTGCCGTCCGGGGAGCGGGTGCCGATCGCGCCGCCGGTGCGCACCGCCGGCCCGCCCGACGAGCCGCCCGACGAGCCGGCGTCCGCCGCCGACCCGGCGCCGGACGAGCGCCCCACCCGGCGCGCGCCGCTCGGCGAGCTGGTCGGGGCCCGCTCCGGCGACAAGGGCGGCGACGCCAATCTCGGCGTCTGGGCCCGCACCGACGCCACGTGGTCGTGGCTGCGCGGCTGGCTCACCGTGGCCCGGCTGCGCGAGCTGCTGCCGGAGACCGCCCCGCTGACCGTGCAGCGGTACGAGCTGCCGAACCTGCGGGCGGTCAACTTCGTCGTCCGAGGGCTGCTCGGACAGGGAGTGGCCGCCTCCACCCGGTTCGACCCGCAGGCCAAGGCGCTCGGCGAACTGCTCCGCTCCCGGATCGTCGACCTGCCGGCGGACCTCACGTCCGGCCCGGCCGCCGACACGACGCCCGGGGGGAACCGATGACCATCGTGGACACCCCGGAACGGCGGCAGCTGCGGGAACTCACCCGGGCCTTCGTGACCCGGGAGGTGCTGCCGTACCTCGACGGCTGGGAGCGGGCCGGCGAGGTCCCCCGCGACCTGCACGCCACCGCCGCCAAGCTGGGCCTGCTCGGCATCGGCTTCCCGGAGGCGGTCGGCGGCAGCGGCGGTGACCTGCTCGACTCGATCATCGTCACCGAGGAGATCATCCGCTCGGGCGGCTCTTCCGGGCTGATCGCGGCGCTGTTCACGCACGGCATCGCACTCCCGCACATCGTCGCCTCCGGCGACGCGGAACTGGTCGACCGGTACGTCCGGCCGACCCTCGCGGGCACGATGATCGGCGCGCTGGCGATCACCGAGCCCGACGGTGGCTCGGACGTGGCCGGCATCCGCACCACCGCCCGCCGCGACGGCGACCACTACACCGTCAACGGATCGAAGACCTACATCACCAGCGGCATCCGGGCCGACTTCGTGACCACCGCGGTCTGCACCGACTTCCCGGGCAGCGGCTCGCTCACCCTGCTGGTGATCGACAAGGGCACGCCCGGGTTCACCGTGGGGCGGCGGCTGGAGAAGCTCGGCTGGCACTGCTCGGACACCGCCGAGCTCTCCTTCGTGGACGTGCGGGTGCCGGTGGCCAACCGGATCGGCCCCGAGGACACCGGCTTCCTGGCGATCATGCAGAGCTTCGCCACGGAACGGCTCTCCCTCGCCACCCAGGCGTACGCGACCGCGCAGCGCTGCGTGGAGTTGGCGGTGCGCTGGTGCCGGGACCGGTCCACGTTCGGCCGTCCCCTGGCGAGCCGGCAACTGGTCCGGCACCGGCTGGCCGAGATGCACACCCGCACGGAGGCGGCCCGGGCGTTCGTGCACCAGGTGGCGGCGCGGGTGGCCGCCGGCGAGCCGGTGGTGACCGAGGTCGCGATGGCGAAGAACGTCGCCGTGGCCGCCTGCGCCGAGGTGGTCGACCAGGCGCTCCAGTTGCACGGCGGCTACGGATACCTGCGCGACGCCGAGGTGGAGCGGCACTACCGGGACGCCCGGATCCTCGGCATCGGCGGCGGCACCACCGAGATCATGAACGAGATCATCGCGAAGGGCATGGGCCTGTGACGACGCTGCGGAGCGCGATCGACCCGTCCGCGCCGGGGCACCGGGCCAACCGGGAGGCCCTGCTGGAGCGCCTCGCCGAGCTGGAGGCGGCGCTCGACCGGGCCAGGGCCGGCGGCGGGGAGAAGTACGTGGCCCGCCACCACGGCCGGGGCAAGCTGCTCCCCCGGGAACGGATCGAGCTGCTGCTCGACCGGGACAGCCCGTTCCTGGAGCTGTCCCCGGTGGCGGCGTACGGCACCGACTTCCCCGTCGGGGCGAGCGTGGTGACCGGCATCGGCGTGGTCGAGGGCGTCGAGTGCCTGGTCGTCGCCAACGACCCGACGGTACGCGGCGGCGCGGTGAACCCGTGGTCGCTCGCCAAGACCCGCCGGGCGGGCGAGATCGCCCTGGCCAACCGGCTGCCGATGGTGAACCTGGTCGAGTCGGCCGGCGCGGACCTGCCCACCCAGGCGGAGATCTTCATCCCGGGCGGGCGGGTGTTCCGCGACCTGACCCGGCTCTCGGCCGCGAAGATCCCCACGGTCAGCGTGGTCTTCGGCAACGCCACCGCCGGGGGCGCGTACGTGCCGGGGATGTCCGATCAGGTGATCATGATCCGGGACCGGTCGCAGGTCTACCTGGCCGGGCCGCCGCTGGTGAAGATGGCCACCGGCGAGGTCACCGACGACGAGTCCCTCGGCGGGGCGGCGATGCACGCCACGACGTCCGGCCTGGCGGACTTCCTCGCCTCCGACGAGCGGGACGGCATCCGGCTGGCCCGGCAGTGCGTACGCCGGTTGAACTGGCGCAAGCAGGGCCCGCCGCCGCGCACCCCGGTCCCGGTCCCGCCGAGGTACGACCCGGAGGAACTGCTCGGCGTCGTCCCGGCCGACCTGAAGGTGCCGTTCGACCCGCGCGAGGTGCTGGCCCGGGTCCTGGACGGCAGCGAGTTCGACGAGTTCAAGCCGGCCTACGGCCCCGCCCTGGTGACCGGCTGGGGCGAGCTGCACGGCTATCCCGTCGGGGTGCTCGCCAACGCGCGGGGTGTGCTGTTCAGCGAGGAGGCGCAGAAGGCGGCGCAGTTCATCCAGCTCGCCAACGCCGCCGACACCCCGCTGCTCTTCCTCCAGAACACCACCGGCTACATGGTCGGCACCGAGTACGAGCAGCGCGGCATCATCAAGCACGGCGCCCTGATGATCAACGCGGTGTCGAACTCGACCGTGCCGCACCTGACGGTCAATCTCGGCGCCTCCTACGGTGCCGGCAACTACGGCATGTGCGGCCGGGCGTACGAGCCCCGGTTCCTGTTCACCTGGCCGAACGCCAAGTCGGCGGTGATGGGCCCGGCGCAGCTCGCCGGCGTGCTCTCCATCGTGGCCCGGCAGGCCGCCGCCGCCCGGGGGCGCGACTACGACGAGGAGTCCGACGCCGCCATGCGGATGATGGTCGAGCAGCAGATCGAGTCCCAGTCCGGCGCGCTCTTCCTCTCCGGCCGGCTCTACGACGACGGGGTGATCGATCCCCGGGACACCCGTACCGTCCTCGGGCTCTGTCTCTCGGCGATCCACAACGCACCAGTCAGGGGCGCCGACGGCTTCGGCGTCTTCCGGATGTGAGGGCGGCCATGATTCGGAAACTGCTCGTCGCGAACCGGGGCGAAATCGCCCGCCGGGTCTTCGCCACCTGCCGGGCACTCGGTGTCGAGACGGTGGCCGTGCACGCCGACGCCGACGCCGACGCGCCGTTCGTCACGGAGGCCGACCACGCCGTCCGGCTGCCCGGAAACACGCCCGCCGAGACGTACCTGCGGGTCGACCTGATCCTCGACGCGGCCCGCAGGAGCGGGGCGGACGCCGTCCACCCCGGCTACGGCTTCCTCGCCGAGAACGCCGAGTTCGCCGCCGCGGTGACCGACGCCGGGCTGACCTGGATCGGCCCGAGGGCCAAGGCCATCGCCGCGATGGGCGACAAGGTGGCGGCGAAGGCCCTGCTCGCCGAGGCGGGCGTGCCGATGCTGCCCACCTGGACCGACGCCGACGAGATCACGGACTTCCCGGTGCTGGTGAAGGCGTCCGCCGGGGGCGGCGGGCGCGGCATGCGCATCGTCCGGGACGCCGGCGGGCTGGCCGAGGCCGTCGCCTCCGCGCGCCGCGAGGCGGCCGCCGCGTTCGGCGACGGCACGGTCTTCGTCGAGCGGTACGTCGAGCGGGGCCGCCACGTCGAGGTGCAGATCTTCGGCGACACCCACGGCACGGTGGTCGCCCTCGGCGTACGGGACTGCTCGATCCAGCGCCGGCACCAGAAGCTCGTCGAGGAGGCCCCGGGGATCATTCCTGCCGAGGTGCGGGAGCGGCTGCACGCGGCGGCGGTCGCCGCCGCCCGGGCGGTCGACTACGTCGGCGCCGGCACGGTCGAGTTCCTGCTCGCGCCCGACGGGGAGATCTACTTCCTGGAGATGAACACCCGACTCCAGGTCGAGCACCCGGTCACCGAGCTGACCACCGGCCTGGACCTGGTCCGGCTGCAACTGCTCGTCGCCGAGGGCGAGCCACTGCCGGTGGCGGCGACCCCGCCCGCACAGGGCTACGCGATCGAGGTACGCCTCTGCGCCGAGGAGCCCGCACACGGGTACCGGCCGGCGACCGGCACACTGCACCGGTTCGCCCTGCCCGGCGTGGCGGCCGGGTTCGGGCCGCTGGCCGGGCCGGGCCTGCGGCTGGACTCGGGCGTGGTCGACGGCTCGGTGGTGGGTGTCCACTACGACTCGATGCTCGCCAAGGTGGTCGCCTGGGCGCCGACCCGTGCCGAGGCGGCCCGGGCGCTGGCCGGCGCGCTGGCCCGCGCCGAGCTGCACGGGGTGGCCACCAACCGGGACCTGCTGGTCCGCGTCCTGCGCAGCACGGAGTTCGCCGCCGTCGACATCGACACCGGCTTCCTGGACCGGCACCCCGAGGTCTTCGCCCCGCTGCTGCCCGCCGACCAGCTCCCCCTGGTCGCGCTGGCGGCGGCCCTCGCCTCGGCCGCCGCCCGCCGCACCTCGGCGCCGGTGCTTGCCGGCCTCCCCTCGGGCTGGCGCAACGTGCCGGCGTTCCCGCAGGTCACCCGCTTCACCGGCCCGGCCGGCGAGGTGGCGGTCGGCTACCGCCTGGACCGCTCAGGTGGTCTCGCCGAGTGGTCGGTGTCGCCGGGTACCGGCTCCACCGCCACCGCGGACGGGCCGGCCCCGGACGGGGAGGCCGCGCCGGTCGGCGAGCCGCCGCCGGCCGTGGCCCTGGTCGAGGCGCGCCCCGACCGGGTGGTGCTCGACGTCGACGGGGTCCGGCGGACGTACCGCGTACACCGGGTGGGCTCGGAGGTCTTCGTGGACGGCCCGGACGGAGCGGCGGGCCTGACCGAGCTGCCGCGCTTCGGAGAACCCACCGCGGAGCTGGCGACCGGGTCGCTGGTCGCGCCGCTGCCGGGCACGGTGACCCGGGTGCACGTCGAGGCCGGCCAGCGGGTGGCGGCCGGCGACCTGCTGCTGACGCTGGAAGCGATGAAGCTGGAACATCCCGTGCTCGCCCCGGCCGGCGGTGTGGTCGCCGAGCTGCCGGTGCCGGCCGGCGGGCAGGTCGACACGGGCGCCGTGCTGGCCGTGGTCGACCCCGAGTGATCCTGGAGGCCCCGCGATGAACTTCGACCTCACCCCCGAACAGGACCAGCTCCGCGACGCGGTCCGCGCGCTGGGCCGGCGGTACGGCCACGACTACTTCGTCACCAAGGCCAAGGCCGGCGAGCACACCACCGAGCTGTGGAACGAGGCCGGCCGGCTGGGCTACCTGGGGGTCAACATCCCCACCGAGTACGGCGGCGGCGGGGGCGGCATCACCGAACTGGCCATCGTCTGCGAGGAACTGGCGGCGGCCGGCTGCCCGCTGCTGCTGCTCGTGGTCTCCCCCGCCATCGCCGCCACGGTGATCACCAAGCACGGCACCGAGGAGCAGCGCAAGCGCTACCTGCCCGGCTTCGCGGACGGCTCGCTGAAGGTGGTCTTCGCGATCACGGAGCCGGAGGCCGGGTCGAACTTCCACCGGCTGGGCACGGTGGCCCGCCGCGACGGCGACGACTGGCTGATCTCCGGGCGCAAGTGCTACATCTCCGGCGTCGACGAGGCGGCGTACGTGCTGGTCGTGGCGCGGGTCGCGGTCGAGGACGGCCTAGCCGGCGCGGGGGGTCAGGGTCCGCAGAAGCTGAAGCCGGCGCTGTTCGTCGTGCCGACCGACGCGCCGGGGCTGACCCGGTCCAAGCTGGACATGGAGATCGTGTCCCCGGAGAACCAGTTCCTGCTCTACCTCGACGACGTGCGGGTGCCCGCCGACGCGCTGGTCGGCGAGTCGCTGGACGCCGGCCTGCCGGCGCTCTTCGCCGGGCTCAACCCGGAGCGGATCACGGTCGCCGCGATGGGCGCCGGCACCGGCCGGTACGCCATCGAGCGGGCCTCGGAGTACACCGCCGCCCGCAGGGTCTGGGGCGGCCGGAGCATCGGCTCGCACCAGGGCGTCGCGCACCCGTTGGCGCACGCGGCCGTGCAGGTCGAGCTGGCCCGGCTGATGATCCACAAGGCGGCCACCCTCTACGACGCCGGCCGCGACCTGGAGGCCGGGGTGGCCGGCAACATGGCCAAGTACGCGGCCGGGGAGGCGGCGGCGCTGGCCGTCGACACCGCCGTCCAGGCGCACGGCGGCGCCGGGATGACCACCGAGTACGGGGTGGCGACGCTGCTCGGCGCGGTGCGCGCCGGCCGGATCGCCCCGGTCAGCCGGGAGATGATCCTCAACTTCGTCGCCCAGCACGTCCTCGGTCAGGACAAGTCGTACTGACCCCGACAGGTCGGGCCGGGCTGCGCCGCGACCTCGGCGAGGAACTCGCGCAGCGCGTCAGCCACCAGGTCGGGGGCCGTCATCGTCGCGAAGTGCGACTGGCCCGGCCAGCTGACCCGGCGCGCCGCGGGAAGAGCCGCGGCCAGGGCATCCATCGTGGTGGGCATCGGCTCCCAGGTGTCGGCGCCCTGCATCAGCAGCGTCGGGACGGTGATCGACGACCAGCGGGCCGGGTCCGGGCTGTCGTCGGCCAGCGCCTCGAGGTCATGCAGCCAGCCGATCGCCGAGCGCCGGGCCTCGGCCGGGTCGGGCCGTTGGTCGCCCGCCGCGGCCACGAACGCCGCGACGATCGGGGGCGGCACCCGGGTCACCTCGTTGAGCACCGCGAACATCTCGCCCGCGTCGTCCCGCGCGAAGGCCGCCTGGTAGCGGGCGAGCAGCGGCTCGATCGACTCACCGGCCGCGAACAGCGGCGGCTCGAAGACGGCCAGCGAGCGCAGCCGGCCCGGCTCGGCTGCCGCGGCGTGCAGCGCCAGCGTGGCGCCGTAGGAGCCGCCGACCAGGTGCACCGGCTGCCCCGCCGCCTCGATCACGGCCAGCAGGTCGGCGACCTCGTCCTTGAACGACTTGCGGCCGGGCGGGACGTCGCTGGGGCCGTACCCGCGCCGGGCCGGCATCCACAGCTCGTACGACCCGGCGAGCCGCCCGGCGACCGCAGCCCAGGAGTGCAGGCCGCCGCCGGAGCCGTGCAGGAGGACCACGGGGTCGCCCGCGCCCGCCCGCCGGACCACCAGCCGGGTGCCGTCCGCCGACCGGACTTCCTGCTCGTTGCTGTTCATGGCTGCTCTCCCTCGGTCGGGGGCCAGTTGTCGAGTGCCGTGTGGACGGCGTCGAGGACGCCGCGCCAGGACGCGTCGAGGTCGCGGGGATGCCCGAACCCCTCGGCCCGCTCGAGCGTCGCGAACCCGTGGAGCGTGCTGCGCACGAACCGGATCGCATCCGTCAGGGCGGGCTCCTCGAGCCCGTACCCGCGCAGCGTCGCGTAGCTCAGCTCGATCATGCGCAGGTGCCCGGCCGAGTTCCTGCCCACCTCGGGCGGGAGTGGAAGTTGGGTCGCGGCGTACTGGCCAGGGTGGGTCACGGCGAACGCCCGGTAGGCGTCGGCGAAGCCGATGAGTGCCTGGCGCCCGGAGCAGCCGGCCACCGCGAGCGCGAGACGGTCGGCGAACGCCTCCGCCGCCCGAACCGCGACCTGATGCAGCAGCGCCTCCCGGCTGCGGACGTGCCCGTAGATGCTGGCGTCCGCGACCCCGAAGTAACGGGCGACAGCGGCGACCGTGAGCCGCTCCAACCCCAGTGAGTCGGCCAGTTCGGCGGCGGCCGCCGAGACGCGCTCGGTGGTCAGACCCTGTCGCGGCACGGCAATCCTTGGGGGAGACGGTTAAAACCTAGGAGCCCTAGGATAGCAGCCGACGCCCGACCGCGTCGGTGGCGACACCAGGTGGCCGCGACACCGCGCCTCGGCCGCTCACTCGGGTCGTCGAACCGCCCGGAAAGGCATGTCGGCCGGCCGGTCGGCCGTGGTAGCCTCGGCCCGACTTTGATGTGACACCGGATCGGTGGGAGAAAGGGGGGTGAGGTTGATGACCGCGAAGGCGGCTGCTGCTGCGTGCAGCGCCCGGACCAACCTCGCGTCCCGGGCCTCGGCCTGACCCAGCTGATTTCCCCGTTCGACGGGACGTTCGATCCCGACCGGGTTACGCCGGTGTCTGTCGGGGCCCCTCTTCCGAAGGGTCTCTTCCGTTGTCATCGTCATCCTCCGCGCCGATCCCGTCCTCGAACGTGCTGCGTTCGTACGGCTGGGACGATGCGTACGAACACGCTTTCACCGAGCACCGGGCCGCCGGCCTGCGGCCCGCCCGCGTCGTGCTGGTCGACCGTGGCCAGGCCACGGTGGTCACCGCCACCGGCCCGGTGCGCGCCACCTGGTCGGCACACGCCGGCCCGGCACCGTCCCTGGTCCCCTGTACCGGGGACTGGGCCGCCGTCACCACCGCCGCGCAGCCGGAGTTGGCCGCGTTGCTGCCCCGCCGGACCGCCATCGTGCGGTCCACGGCGTCGCGGACCTCCCGCCCGCAGGTCCTGGCCGCGAACGTCGACACGGTCGTCATCGCGGAGTCCGTCGCCACCCCCATCCCCGCCGGCCGGATCGAGCGCATGCTCGCGCTCGCCTGGGACAGCGGGGCGCTCCCGGTCGTCGTCCTGACCAAAGCCGACCTCGCCGAGCGCGACACCGCCGAGGTACGCGAGGAGGTCGCCGCACTGGCCCTCGGCGTCGACGTCCTGGTCACGAGCGTCGCCACCGGCGAGGGCCTGGACATCCTCGCCGCGACGCTGACCGGGACGATCGTCCTGCTCGGGCCCTCCGGCGCGGGCAAGTCCTCGCTCGGCAACGCCCTGCTCGGCGCCGACCTGCTGGCCACCGGAGCGGTCCGCGCCGGTGACGGCAAGGGCCGGCACACCACCGTCCACCGCGAGCTGCTTCCACTGCCGAACGGCGGCGTGCTCATCGACACCCCCGGCCTGCGCGCGGTTGGCCTGCACGACACCGAAGACGGCATCCAGCAGGTCTTCGCCGAGATCGAGGAACTCGCCCGCGACTGCCGGTTCACCGACTGCCGGCACGCGAGCGAACCCGGTTGTGCGGTACGTGCGGCCATCGATGCGGGCACCCTGTCGCCGCGCCGGCTGGACAGCTACCGCAAACTCCAGCGCGAATCCGCCTGGGCGGCCTCGCGGGACGACGCCCGACTGCGCGCGGAACGCGAGAACCACCGCAAGGCGGTCACCCGCCACCTCCGCGCGACCTACAGCTTCCGGGAGCAGCAGTCGTGACCGCCCGGCACACCGGGACGACGCCGACCCCGCCGAACGCCTCGACCGGGCACGTCCCGCCCCCCGTCACCGAATCGCCGACAACGCACCCCCACGAGGAGTCGTCCCCCGCCATGACCACCCGCAGCTGGCACACCCGACCGGAGGCCGGACCGGACGACCGCGCCGCGATCCGCCGGATCAACCTGTCCGCGTTCCCCGGCCCGCTCGAGGCCGATCTGGTCGACGCGCTGCGCGGGGACCGGCAGGCGTGGCTGCCGTGGTCCTCGTGGCTCGCCGAGGACCCCGACGGCACCCCCGCCGGTTTCGCCCTGCTGACTCGATGCCACGTGGACGACGTACCGGCCCTGGCCCTCGGCCCGTGCGCGGTGTTGCCCGAACAGCAGCGCACGGGCGCCGGATCGGCGGCGATTCGCGCCGCTCTCGACGCCGCCCGGGCGGCGGGCGAGCACCTCGTCCTCGTCCTCGGTCACGCGGCCTACTACCCCCGGTTCGGCTTCACGCCCGCCTCCCGGTACGGAATCCGGCCGCCGTTCGACGTGCCGGACGAGAACATGATGGCGCTGGTGCTCGACCCCGGTCGCCCTGTCCCGCGCGGAACCATCCGCTACGCGGCGGCCTTCGGCGTCTGATCCGCACCACTGTGTCAGGTGCGGGGTGGGCCAACCGCCCCGAACCTGACCCGGCCGGGTCGGCACGGGCCGGGGTACGGCGGACGCCCGATCGTCCGCCGTACCCCGGGTCCTCAGCGGACGGTCAGCGAACCGACCGCCGGCAGCGGTGCCACCACCGGCGGGAGCCGCTTCGGCTCACCCCGGCCCGGCGCGCCCTCGGCCGCGAGGGCGCCCTTCGACGACTCCGCCCGTCGGGTGGCCGCCGGCTTCTCCGGCAGCTCGGCGAACGGCTGGATGTCGCCGGTGCAGACCGTGCCGTTCGCCGGCAGCGCGCCCCGGATCAGGTACGCGTCGACCGCCCCGGTCACGCAGGCCGAGGTCCCGTACGCGGTGTGCCCCCAGCTGTCGCTGCTCAGCAGGCGGCTGTTCGGCAGCAGCCTGGCCGTGCCCACCGCGCCCTGGTAGTTGGTCGACGGGTCCCAGTAGTTGCCGACCACCAGCACGGGGGCGGCGGTACGCCGGTTGAACGGGCCCGGGTAGGCGTCCTCGTCGCGCACCGTCCACGTCTGCCGGGCGCAGGGCGAGGTGCCCCAGGTCCAGAGCCGACCGAAGTACGGGTCGCGCTTGTCGGCCTGCGCCGCCAGCGCCGGGAACGAGGCGGCGTCCGCCGGGTGGTTCGCGTCGGTGCAGTCCACCCCGAGGAAGGTCTCCAGCCCGTTGTTGTACGGGAAGTCGTAGCGGCGGGCCTGCTCGCGGGCCTTGGCGGCGAGCCGGGCCACGCCGGCGCGCGCCTGCTGGCGGGCGGCCGTGCCCGACGCCGGGTCGGTGAGCACGAGCAGTTCGGCGGTGAGGCCGACGAGCTGGTCGTAGCCGAAGGGGCTGTAGAGCGCGCCCAGGGTCGCGGAGACGAAGTCGGCGTAGGTGACCCGGACCGAGCCGAGGTCCGGGTCCTCGATCACCACCGGCTTGGCCCGCAGCCGCTTCGCCACCAGCTCGAACGACGCGAGGGGGTCGCCCTCGGCCAGCGGGCAGACCTCGGCGCCGGCCTTGTCGCAGCGCACGAGGATCTCCCGCAGCGCCTTGTACGCCCCCTGGGCGCTGCGCAGCCGGTCCTCCTGGGACAGCGTGCGCGCCTTGCCCCGGCCGACCCACGCGTCCGCGTTGAGCACCCCGTCGATCGCCAGGGCACGGACCCGGTCCGGGAACATGTTGGCGTAGTACTGGCCGAGCGCGCTGCCGTAGCTGAACCCGAGGAAGGTGAGCTTCGGGTCGCCGACGGCGCGGCGCAGCACGTCCATGTCGCGGGCGACCTCGGCGGTCGACATCGCGCCGGTGAGCGGCCGGCCCGTGGTGGAGCAGCCCCTGCCGACGGCCTGCGAGGAGGCGACGTACGCCTTCTCCTCGGCCTTCGTCCACGGGAACGCCACGTTGAGCCCGGCGTACGCCCGGGTCTGTTCCTTGACGGACGGGAAGCACTTGACCTGCTGGCTCGCGCCGACGCCGCGCGGATCCACGCCGACGATGTCGAACCGGTCGAGCACCTCGTCACCGAGGAAGTACGGCGCGGCGAGCGCCACGTCGGTGCCGGAGCCGCCGGGGCCGCCCGGGTTCAGGAAGAGGCTGCCGATCCTCCGCTGCTGGTCGCGGGCCTTCACCCGCAGCACGGCGATCTCGGTCGTCGGGCCGTTCGGCTTGTCGTAGTCCAGCGGGAGCTGGACGGTGGCGCACTCGGCGTAGTCGTAGCAGGCGTACCAGTCGAGGTCGGGCGTGGGCACCCGGTCGACCCGGCGTGCCTCCTCCGGGCTGGTCCGGTCGGACGTGACCGGGCGACCCCAGCCGGTCAGGGCCGGTGTGGCGGCGGCGGGCGCGACCGCCGATCCGGCGAGAATGACGCCGGCGATTCCCGCGGCGGCGAGGGACCGGGTTCGTCGTGGCATGTGGACCCTTCCGGTGGGCGACAGGACGGTCGGGGCGTGGCCCGATCCTTCGTCACTCTAGGGATCGCGGGCAATGAATACCGCCCGGCAGAGGGCCACATATCCGACAATGCGCCGCCCGGTGTAACGAATTTCCGCTGCCTGACGCTGTTGATGCCTTGGCGCGGCCCCGGTCGCGGCGGCGGACCCCGCCCGCTCCGCCGGCCCGGCTACCCGAGGCCGGCCATCCAGGCGGGCGCCGACGCGTCCACGCCGTCCGGCGCGTAGTCGTCCACCACCCGCCAGCCGTCGGCTCCGCGGCGGAGCAGCAGGAAGCCGACGATCTCGCTGGCCGGGGCACCCACGCCGTAGACCTCGCCGCCGTCCACGGTGGCCATCTTGATCGCGCAGACCGCGTCCGGGTCGGGTTTCGCCCGCTCGCACGGCCCGACGTAGCGGGCCCCCGAGGCGTCCGCGAGATGGCGGGCCACCGCCTGGTCGACGCTGGCGAACCCGCCTCCGCCCGGGGACGACGCGCCGACCGCGGACGGCGACGCCACGGGCGCGGACGTGGCCGCGGCGGGCGGCGCGGGCGTCTCCGTCGGGTCGTCCGACCCGCAGGCGGCCAGCGCGCCCGACACCAGCACCGCGGCGACGAGCCGGGTAGACCGGGACACCGGCGCTCCTCTCCTCACACGACACGATCTCCACAGGAGATCATCGCACCAGCGGCGGCGTCCCCGGTTGACAGCGGCCCCGGCGTGGACATGCTGGACGGGTGAGGTTTCCCAGGCCCGACGCGCGGACGAAGGCGGTCGTCGCGGCGCTGCTGGCGGTCTCGCTGCTGGTGACACTGGTCGTCCGGGGCCGCCAGGACCTCCTCGGCGTGGTCCTGGCGCTGCTCTGCGTCCCGATGGTGATGATCACGGCGGTGTCGGTGGTGGCGGCCCGGCAGGAGGACGGCCGGCGACCGGCGGCCACGCCGGCCACCCCGGGGCAGCCGACGGACGGCCTGTACGGCATCGACGCCGACACGCTGGAGACGCTGGATCCCCGGGACGCGGTCCGCGTGATGCGGGAGCGCCACCGGGGGCGCGGCTCAGCGACCGGTGAGGGTGGGTGACGCGAGCGCGTCCAGCCCGCGCCCGGCCAGGCAGCGGTACGTCCGGTCGGCGTCGGCCCCGGCTGGGGGCAGCACCTCCAGGTTCCAGCCGTCGGTGTAGCTCATCCCGCTGGTGAGCCGGAAGGTGGTCTCGTTGCAGACGCGGCGCACCGCCGGCGCCTCGCTGACCCGGGTGTGGTCGGCGCCGACCAGGGTGTCGGGGAGCCGGCCCTCGGCGTAGCTCTCCCAGGTGTGCTCGCCGTCGCAGGGCACCCGGGCCGCCCTGGCCCGAGCGCCGCGCACCTCCATCGGCCCGAAGCACTCCAGCTCGTCGGCGCAGCCCGCGCCGTCGGGCAGCCCGGCGATCACGGCGCAGGCGGGCAGCACCCCGCTCGTCGCGGCCACGTCGGCCGTCGGGGACGGCGCCGGGGTGGCCGCCGCGCCGGCGAGCCAGGCGCCCGCGCTGGCCGAGGCGGCCAGCGCGACCATCCCGGCGCCGCCGAGGAACCAACGCCGCCGGCGCGGCCGGTCGGCGGTGGGCACCGTCGGGTGCATGTCCTCCACGGGCGGTCGCGGGGCGGGGTGGGCCGTGCGGCCGGCGTACGGGCCGGAGGCGGCGGGACCGCCGCTGACCGGGGAGCCCGACACCGGTGCGCCGCTGACCGGCGAGCCGGGCGCGTCGAGCGGCAGGCCGGCCAGCAGGTCGCGCAGCTCGACGGCCGACGGGCGCTCCCCCGGATCGTTGGACATCCCGACCCGGAGCACGTCGATCAGCTCGTCCGGCACGCCGGGCAGGCCGGGGACCGGCTGGTGGAACATCTCCAGCACCGTCACCAGGCTGGGATTGCGCTCGGACTGCCAGCGGGGCGGCCGCCCGTGCATCACCGCGTAGAGGGTCGCGCAGAGGGCGTACACGTCGACGGCGGGCGAGGGCGGGCTGTGGTTGAACATCTCCGGCGGCGCGTACGCCGGGGTGAGCACCTCGAGGGCGACCGAGGCGTCGCGCATCTCGGCCACCACGGCCAGCCCGAAGTCGGCCAGCACCGCCGAGTTGAAGTGCGAGTAGAGGATGTTGGCCGGCTTGACGTCGCGGTGCAGCACGCCGGCCGCGTGCGAGTGGGCGATCGCGTCGGCGATCTTGACGCCGAGGTCGCGGGCCTCGGCCGGCCCGAGCGGTGACGTCCGCATCCGCTCCGCGTACGAGCCGTCGCAGAGTTCCATGATCAGGTAGGGGTGCTGGTCGACCGTGACCCCGACGTCGAAGAGGTCCACCACGTGCGGGTGGGACGACATCCTCCCGGCGGCCCGCGCCTCGCGCAGGAACCGGGCCTGGTCCCGCTCGCTGTCGAGGATGCGGTTCTCCACCTTGACCGCGACCTCGCGCCCCACCGAAATCTGGGTCGCCTTGTAGATGGTCGCGTAACCACCCCGGGCAAACACGTTCAAATCAGTCAGACCGGGCACGATGGGCAACGGCAGGGCGCCGGGCGGGGTCTCGGTCACAGTTCTAGAAAATACCCAACCGGACCGGCTGCTCAGTGAACCGCATCGGGGGCCGGGGCGGCACCAGCGGAAAGAACGCTCCCACCCTCGCCGGGCGCCCGACCCGCGCGCCGGTCGTCCCACCAGAGCCCGACGGCGGTCGCCACCGCACCGAGGCCCTCCCAGGCGGCCACCCCGAGGAACCGGCCCGGCGCGACGTCACCCAGCACCGCGATGCCGAAGACGGTGAACGTGACCAGCCGGAACACCACCGTGAAGCGGTAGAACGGGCGCCACTCCGTCGCGGCCGCGAGCAGGTAGTAGACGCCCATGTTGAACGAGGCCATCGAGGACGCCGTCAGGAAGGTGCCGGTGTGGTCGCCGGCCGCGCGGGTCGCCGGCACCTCGAAGCCGAGCAGGCGCAGCAGCGCCTCCGGCCAGAGCAGCCCGACCGCGCCCATGAGCAGGGCCAGCACGCCGAAGACCGCGATCGTCCATCCCGCGGCCGAACGCGGCAACCTCATCCCGGACCCTCCCCAGACCCGGACGGTCGACAACGGACCGCCCCTCGGATCTGACACGCTATCGGCCACCCCCGACACGCCGCATCACCGGAACCGTCAGTACCCCGCCGGGGCCGGGCGCCCGGAGGTCAGCCGGTGGCGAGGCGGGCGCGGAGGGCGTCGGCGGCGGCGCGCTCGCTGCGCTGCTCGGTGGCGTACGCCAGGCGCACCGCCTCCTCCGCGCTGGCCAGCGCCTCCACCGGCCGGCCGCACTCGGCCAGCGCCTCGGCGAGCACCATCGCCCCGATCACCTGGCTGCGCACGTCCTCCGCCGGGGCCGCGACCGCCCGCCGGGCCCAGTCCAGCGCCTGCTCGCGCTGGCCGTGGGCGAGCAGCGCCCCGGCGTACCGGGCCATCGTCTGGCGGCGGGAGAAGAGCAGCGAGGGCACGGTGGCGGCGGCGGTGGCCACCGGGGCCAGCAACCCGACCGCGGTGGCGGAGTCGCCCGCGGCCAACCGGGCGGTGGCCAGCAGCACCCGGGGCCCGACCTGGGCGGGCGCCTGCGGGTTGTGCGGCTCGACGGTGGTCAGCACCGAGCGGGCGGCCCGTTCGGCCGTGTCGTAGTCGCCCATGTCCAGCGCCACGAACCCGCGCAGCGTGCCGGCCATCCCGGTGAGCAGCGGATGCGACGTCCGCTCGGCGTGCCACAGCGCGTCGGTGAGCAGGTCGGCGGCGTGTTCCGGCTCGCCCAGCCCGCGCGCCACCACCCCCCGGACGACCAGCGCGAAGCCCTGACCCCAGTCGTCGGAGGCGGCGGCGAAGTCCCGGTACGCCCGGCGGGCCCCCCGGTCCGCCTCGCCCAGCTCGCCCAGTTCGGCGGTGGCGTACGCCTCCACCGCGCGCAGAGTGCCCACCGCCCACGCCTCGCCGACCCGCTCGCCGAACGGCAGGAACACCCGCGCCATCCGGCACGCCTCCCGCAGCCGGCCGGCCAGCAGCCGGGCGAACGCGGTGGTGCCGCGCAGCCACGCCCGCCCGTACGGGTCCTTCAGCTCGGCGAAGAGCCGGGCGGCCCGGCCGAGCACCGCGTCGGTGCCGGCGAAGTCGCCCCGGGTGGTGGTGACCCAGGCGAGGTTCTGCAACGACCACGCCTGCCCCCGGCGGTCCTGCGCCTGGAGGCTGACCTGGTACGAGGCGGCGAGCCGGCTGCTCGCCTGCCCCAGCCGCCCGGCGACGAAGTCGGCCATGCCGAGGCGGCGCATCGCCGAGGCGCGCAGGGTCGGCAGGCCGCCCTCGGTGGCCACCTGCGACGCCTCCTGCCAGCACGCCACCGCCCGCGCCTGGTCGCCCATGGTCTGGTGGGCCTGCCCGGCGAGCAGCAGCGCGCTGGCCCGGACGGCCGACTCGTCGCCGGCGTTGGCCGCGATCTTCTCGGCGGAGGCGAGCGCGTCGGCGGGACGGCCGATCTGGAGCAGCGCCCGGGCGTGCACCACCCGGTCGGCCGCCGGCACGCCGTCGCGGGCCAGCTCGGCGGCGCGTTCGGCGTACTCCACGGCCAGCGCCGGCTCGCCCGCCTGCAGCGACCGGCGGGCGGCCCCGCCGAGCGCGTCGACGCCCAGCGGGACGACGGCGCGCGCCGGCGCGTCCGGCCGCAGCCCGACCGCGTCGGCCAGCGCGGCGGCCCGCTCCACGTGCTGGGCCACGAAGACGTCCCGGGCCGCCTCGGTGAAGCCGCCCGGCGCGCCCGCACCGACCGGTGGGTCGGTCGCGGCCCAGCGGGCCAGCGCCGCGTGCCGCTCGGCCAGCTCGGCCTTGCTCACCCCGGCGTACGCGGCCTCCCGCATCAGCGGGGTGGCGAAGGCGTACCCGGTGCGGGTGCGGTGCAGCATCCGGCGTTGCAGCAGCTCCTCGACGGCCCGCTCCAGCTCGACGGCGACCACCGCCGCCGGGCGGCCGTCGTGGCCGGCCCGCTGCTCGCGCAGCGCCTCCAGCGCCCCGGCCGGCACGGTGTCGCCGACCACGGCCGCGTCCCGCAGCACCGAACGGGCGTCGACGGGCAGCGCGTCGATGCGCGCGGCGAGCACCGCCGCCAGGTCCCGGGAGAGCAGGCGGCTGCCGAGCGAGCCGGGCGCCAGCCGCCAGCCGCCCGGGTTGGGGGCGGTCCGGTCGGCGACGGCCGTCAGCGCGCCCCGCTCCATCAGCAGGGTGACCAGCTCGGCCAGGTAGAACGGGTTGCCCTGCGCGGTGGCGAGCAGCCGGTCGGTGTCGGCCTGCGGCAGCTTGCCCCCGCCGAGATAGCTGGTGAGCAGCCGGGCCGCGTCGGCCCCGCGCAGCGGCGGCAGCGCGTGCACCTCGGCGTCCGCCACCCGGGTCAGCGCCCCGGCGGTGCGCACCAGCTCGGGGCGGCCGAGCAGCAGCACCAGCACCGGGCCGGTGAGTCGGGACAGGGTGACCCCGAGCGCCCGGATGGTCTCGGCGGTCGCGTCGTGCAGGTCGTCGACGACGACCGCCAGGGGTGCCTCCGCGGCGAGGGCGCTGAGCAGGTCCGCGACCGCGTTCGGCACGGCGTCGGCGTCGGCGGGCTGCTGGGCGGTGCTCCACTCGGCCTGGTCGGTCGGGCCGCCGGGCAGTTCGGCGTAGCCGAGCAGGGCCAGCAACTGCTCGGTCGCGACCGGGGACGGGTCGACGCCCGAGCGGCCGAGCCGCTGGCTGAGCCGGCGCAGCCGCTCCTCGACGGCCGGGCGGGTGAGCGCGGTGGCGGCGTCGTTGGGCAGGCCGACCGCCGCCCGGACCAGGTCGGCCAGGGGCGCGAGCCGGCGCCGCTCGCCGAACGCGGCGCAGCGCACCGACAGCACCCGGGCGCCGGTGTGCGCGGCGTACCGGCCGGCGCCCACGTCGTAGCCGGCGGCGAGGCGTTCCACCTCGGCGGCGAACCGGGACTTGCCCAGCCCGGCCTCGGCGGTCATCAGCAGCACCCGGGGTTCGCCCCGGTCGATCACCTCGGCCAGCCGGCCGGCGACCCGACCGATCTCCGTCTCCCGGCCGACGAAGGGGGCCTCGTCGCCGAGGCCGGACCGGGTGCCCGGCGCGTCCAGGAGACCGAGCAGCTCGTACGCCTCGACCGGCTCGCGTTTGCCCTTGAGCCGCAGCGGTCGCAGCGCGCGCCAGGAGGCGACGTGCCGGGTGGCGGCGGAGGTCCGCGCCCCGGCGTAGACCGCGCCGACGGCGGCGGCGTCGGCCAGCCGGGCGGCGGTGTTCACGGTGTCGCCGATGACCGTGTACTCGATCGCGGCCTGGATGCCGGCGATGACGTCGCCGGTGTTCAACCCCACCCGCAGGCCGAGCGGCGCGCCGCCGCCCCGCTCGTCGTCGAGCACCCGGCGGACCGCCCGCTGCATGGACAGCGCGGCGCGGACCGCCCGCTCGGCGTCGTCCTCGTGCGCCACCGGCGCGCCGAAAACCGCCATGATCCCGTCGCCGGTGAGCTTGTCGACGTGACCGCCGAAGGTCTTGACCGCGCCGGCCAGGGCGGCCAGCACCCGGTCGGTGACCGCGCCGACCCGCTCCGGGTCGAGGTCCTCCGACCAGGAGGTGAAGTCCGACAGGTCACCGAAGAGCACGGTGACCACCCGGCGCTCGGCCGCCGGCAGCGTCGCGGCGGCCGGCAGCGCGGCCCCGCAGTTGTGGCAGAACCGCGCGCCGGGAACGGCTACGGTTCCGCACACCGGGCAGGTCACGCTTGCTCCAACCCCGCGGCACCTCCGCCGGATTCCCGCCCGAGGTATTCCAGTTGGGCCCGCACCGACCACTCGGCCGCCCACCACAGCGACCGGTCGACGTCCGCGTAGACCCTCGCGACGACCTCGGCCGCGGTGCCGGCGCCCTCGGCGACCGCCGCCCGGACCTGGTCGAGCCGGGCCCGGCGGTGGGCGAGGTAGAACTCCGCGGCGGCGGCGCAGTCGGCCAGCGCCGGGCCGTGCCCCGGCAGCGCCGGGATCCCCCGGTACGTCGAGAGCAGCTCCAGGCTGGCCAGGTAGTCACCGAGGTGCCCGTCGGGGTGGGCGACCACGGTGGTGCCCCGGCCCAGGATGGTGTCGCCGGTCAGCACGACCCGCTCGTCGCCGTGCTCGACGAGGAAGCAGACCGAGTCGCCGGTGTGCCCGGGGGTCGGCACGAGCCGGATGCCCAGGCCGTGGCCGTCGAGGCCGTCCCCGGGGGTGGTCAGCGGCTCCCCGGCGAGGGTGTGCGCCGGGTCGGCCGCGCGTACGGGCACCCCGTCGAGCAGGTCGTGCAGGCGGCGGGAGCCGTCGGTGTGGTCCGGGTGGCCGTGGGTGATCAGCACCAGCCCGATCGGCCCCCGCGCGGCGATCGCCGCCAGGTGCTCCTCGTCGGCCGGGCCGGGGTCGACGACGACCGCGTGCTCCTGGCCGGGGGCGCGCAGCAGCCAGGTGTTGGTGCCGTCGAGCGTCATCGGGCCGGGATTCGGGGCACGCAGCAGCGTCACCCAGCCCGGCAGCTCGTCGGCGAGCGCCGCCGCCGGCGCGGTGAAGTGCCCGGTCATGGCTGCGATCGTACGGCCCCCGCCGCCACTCCCCGCGATCTTGCAGGTTCCGCCCGTGATACGTCCCGCTTCGCGGCTTTCGCCGGGGCGGTCAGTGCAAGATCGCGGGGGCGGGCACGGGTCAGGCGACCTCGACGATGACGTCGACCTCGACGGGCGCGTCGAGGGGGAGTTCGGCGACGCCGACGGCGCTGCGCGCGTGGCGGCCGGCCTCACCGAAGACCGCGCCGAACAGGTCGGAGGCGCCGTTGATCACGCCGGGCACGGCGGTGAAGCCGGGGGCGGCGGCGACGAAGCCGGTCACCTTGACGACCTTGACGACGTTCTCCAGGCCGACCAGCGAGTCGATCGCGGCCAGGGCGTTGAGCGCGCACCGCTGGGCCAGGTCCTTGGCCTGCTCGGCGGAGACGCCGGCGCCGACCTTGCCGGTGGCGAGCAGCTTCCCCTCGGCCATCGGCAACTGCCCGGAGACGTAGACGTGCTGCCCGGACTGGACGGCCGGCACGTAGCTGGCCACGGGCGGAACCACCTCGGGCAGCGCGTGCCCGAGCTCGGCGAGCTTGGCGTGGGGACCGTTGGTCATGCCGCTCACGCCTTCGGCCGCTTGAGGTACGCGACGAGCTGCTCCGGGTTCGGGCCGGGAACCACGGAGACGAGTTCCCACCCGTCCTCGCCCCAGTTGTCGAGGATCTGCTTGGTCGCGTGGACCAGCAGCGGGACCGTGGCGTATTCCCACTTCTGCATCGGTGGAGGGCTCCCTTGGCTGGAGTACGGCTCTTCGACGCACAGCCTACGGTCCGGCGGACGGTCGGGGCGCGGGACGCTGCTCCGGGGCGGTGGGCAGCTCCCCGCAGGGACCGCCGTGCTCGTACGGCTGCGGACAGCGGGACCGGTCCGGCAGCAGCAGGTCGCAGAAGACCCGGTGCCGGTTGTTCTGGTCGTCGGCGGTGGAGACGGTCGTCTCGCCGGCGTCCAGTTCGGGCAGGAAGCTCAGCGACGTGGCCACCGTGCCGGCCAGCGCGGTGGCCGCCGCCAGGTCGGCCACCCGGATCGGCAGGTGGATGACGTACCCGGGCTCCTCCTCGTCCCGGCCGCGCACGCCGGGCCGGCCGGCCGTACGGCGCACCTCGACGGGTTCGGCGAACCGCCGGTACGACCGCTCGTTGATCGGCAGGCCGCCCGCCACGCCCTCGGCGTCACCGGCCGAACCGGTCCCGGCCCGCCGCGCCCGGTCGCCCGCCGGGAACTGGCCTCGGGGGATGTTGTCCACGTCGCGCATGCCCTGCCTCCGGACGTCGTACCTGGTCACGTCATCGCGTCGCGGGTCCGGCCACTCCGCCCGACCCCGTCCCCCCGCGCCGCTGAGAACGTAGGACCGGAGCGACAGTCCCGCCAACAGGACGCGCACGGCCGGTCACGCCGAGTCACATATGCGACACATGCCCCGCGCGGGACCGGACCGCACCTGCCGCCCCACCGAACGCACCGATCGACCGCTACCCTTCCGGTCGGACGGGCGCTCGCCGGCTCGCCGCCAGCTCGATCACGCTCGTCGCCAGGGGAGGCGGCGGCGTCGCACCCCCGGGGGAAGAGATGACCCAACCGCCCAGCGGTGGCCCCGTCGGCTCGCCGGCCGGTCGACCGGACGTCCCGGCCGCTCCCGGCGCCGTCCCGCCCGGCCCGGCCGCCCCGGGCCCGTCGATCCCGCCGCCCCCGGC
>NZ_JBPQTP010000059.1:0-40308 GCF_051386395.1 Micromonospora sp. URMC 106 | reverse complement strand
GCCCACCACGGGCCCGACCACCCCGGCCGCCTCCCCCACGTCGCCGGCCGCCGGGGACGCCGACGGGGGCGGCCCCGACGACTAGGGCGCCCGGGGACCTCGTCGAGGCGGCGAACCGGCTCGACGGGCTGATCGGCGCCGGTCTCGACGACGGGGGCATCCGCCCCGACGTCGGCCAGGACTTCCGCAACGAGCTGCGCAACCTGACCGACGCGGCCCGCGCCGGGGCGGGCGACCTGAGCGAGCGGGTGGCCCGGCTCCGCGAGAAGGTCGCGATCCGGCGCGGCGAGGGTGCCATCACCGAGTCGTACGCCCGCCGCCTGGACAGCGCGATCACCGCGCTCGGCGCCGGGCAGACCTGACGGCGCGCGCCAACCGACGGTGCGGCCCGGCCCGGCGCAGGGACCGGGCCCGACCGCCCGCAGCCGGGCCCGGCGGGACACACCCCACCGTCCACGCGGCGCTGGCCGGGCGGAGCACCCCGCGTCAGCACGCCACCCGGGCCGCGCCGCACGGCCTGCGCGGGTCAGCGCGCCGCCGCCCGGACCGGCTCCCGGGCGGCGGCGCCCGGCAGGGCCGCGGCGGCGGTGAAGCGGCGGTACACCCGCTCGTAGCCGGCGGCGATCTGCTCCGTGGTGAAGTGCTGCGCCACGTGCGCCACGCAGGCCGCCGGATCGAGACCGGGCGCGGCGCGCAGCGCGCCGGGCAGGTCGTCCAGGCGCTCGCAGATCAGCCCCGTGACCCCGGGCCGGACGAGCTCCGGCACGGCCCCCCGGTTCAGCGCCACCACGGGCGTCCCGGTCGCCATGGCCTCCACCATCACCATGCCGAACGGCTCCTCCCACTGGATCGGCATGATCAGGCACCGGGCCTCGACCAGCAGCCGCAGCGCCTCGGCCCGGTCGGCGTCGAGCACCACCCGGACGTCCTCGCCGAGCAGGGGGCGGACCACGTGGTCGTAGTAGCGACGCTCCGCCGGCTCGTTGCACTTGCCGGCGAGCACGAGCGGCAGGCCGGCCGCCCGGCACGCCCGGATGGCGGCGTCGGGGCCCTTGTCGGGGCTGAACCGGGCCAGCCAGAGCACCGGCCCGTGGCTGGGCGCGTTCTTGTGCGGGATGCCCCGGATGTCCATCGCGTTGTGCACGGTGCCCACCCACGGCAGCCGCGGGTTGAGCCGGCGCTGGGCGTGGGAGATGGCGACCAGCCCCACGCCCCGGTCGGTGTCGCTGAGCACGTCGCCGTACTCGCCCACGGGGTTGCCGTGCACGGTCGCCACCGTGGGCACCGCCCGGCGGCCGGCGACCAGCGGACCGATCGTGGTGTGGTCGTGGATGACGTCGAAGTCCGCCGCGTCGACGAGATGGTTCACCCGGGCCAGGTGGGCCAGCTCGGGCAGCGCTTCGCCGAGCCGTTCGAACTGCAGCTCGGGCACGGTGGAGACGAAGGCGGCGGCGGTCCCGTGCTCCCGGCCCGCCCCGAACACGGTCACGGCGTGACCCCGGTCGACCAACGCGTCCACCAGGCCGGTCACCACCTGTTCCAGCCCGCCGTAGCCGGGCGGCGGCACCGACAGCCACGGCGGGACCACCATCGCGATCCGCAACGGCCGTTCCGCCGCGCGGCCGGCCGGCAGGTGGTTCACGCCCACGAGTCCTCCCCCGTCGGTCACTGGTGCGGTGGGCAGCCGGCGCCGGATGCGCCGCGACCGGTCACCGCTCTCGGCGGGACCGGCGACGGTTTCCCGGTGACGGCGTCGATACACCGGACGGACCGGTCGCTCAGCCGCCCACCAGGAGCCGGTCCCGCACCGCCCGCACACCCTCGGCGGACCAGGCCACGCGCTCCGCCTCGTCCCGTTCCCACCAGGACCGGACCACACCGCCGAGGATGACCGTGTCCCCGTCCATCTCGACGGTCACCCGTTCCGTGCCGATTCCCCGCAGCAGCGCCCGTTGCAGGTCGCGCCGGGTCCGCTCGGCGTCCGGCCGGGCGGTGGGCCGCACCTCGACCAGGTTCGTCACCCCGCGTACGTCGCGCAGCCGGCGCAGCTCCCGTTCGGCGGTACGCCGCTGCCAGCCGAACTCCACCTCGCCCCGCAGCATCACCCAGCCGTTGGCCACGGTGACGTCCAGCCGCTCGGCGGGGACGAAGCTGTCCCACTCCAGCGCCCGGCTCGCCGCGATCGCGATCTCGGCGTCCGTACGCCCCGCCTCACCGGGCAGGCGCACCTCGATGTCGTCGGCGACCGCCCGCACCCCGCGTACGCGCTGCGCGCAGCGTTGCGCCGCCCACTTGCGGGCGGAGCCGTCCACCCAGCCGGTCAGGGTGACCACGCCGTCGGCGACGCTCACTCCGATGTCGTTCGGCTGCACCTGGGCGTCCCAGGCCAACTCGTCGAGCACGTCCCGCTGGATCCGCTCGTCGGTCCGTACGGCCGCTGCCGTGGTCATCGCACCCCTCCGTACGCCTCGCCGGGTCTGCCACCGACCCTGCCGCCGCGACGGGTGACGGCGGTTCACCCGAACCGGGTGAACCGCCGTCGGAGAGGAAGCGGCGGGTGACGGAGCCAACCCCCTTGGCCCCGCCACCCGCCGCCGGAGGGAGGAGGAAAGTCTCGGATACGGGTTACGACGTCTCGGCGAGCGTCACGGTTGCCGTGGATTCGGCGCCGTTGCGCTTGTAGGTCACCTCGACCCGGTCGCCGACCTTGCCGGCCTGCACGGCGCCGACCAGGTCGTCCGAGTCGTTGACGACCTTGTCGCCGAACCGGGTGATCACGTCGCCGCGCTGGAGCCCGGCCTTCTCGGCGGCGCTGCCGGCGGTGACGGCGGCGACCAGCGCCCCGCCGCCCTCGGCGGCCGTCACGCTGACCCCGAGCGACGGGTGGCTGACCTTCTCGCCCCGCTGGAGCTTGCCGGCCACGTCCTTGGCCTTGTTGCTGGGGATCGCGAAGCCGACGCCGATGTTGCCGGTGTTGCCCTGCCCGGCGGTGGCGATCGCGGTGTTGATGCCGATCACCTCGCCCCGGGTGTTGACCAGCGCGCCGCCGGAGTTGCCCGGGTTGATCGGCGCGTCGGTCTGGAGCAGCCCGGCGATCGAGCTGGCGCCCTGTCCCGGCTGTTCCTGGCCGCTGCCGGCCTGGATGGTGCGGTCCCGGGCGCTGAGGATGCCGGCGGTGACCGAGCCCTGGAGGCCCAGCGGGCTGCCGAGGGCGAGCACCTGGTCGCCGACCTGCATCGCGTCGCTGTCGCCGAACGTGGCCGGCTTCAGGTCGCTGACGCCGGTGGCCTTCACCACCGCGAGGTCGGTCTTCGGGTCGGTGCCGATGATCCTCGCCTCGACGGTCTTGCCGTCGGCGAAGACCACCCGGACGCTGTCCCGGCCGGCGGAGGCGACCACGTGGTTGTTGGTGAGCACGTAGCCGTCGGCGGTGAGGATCACGCCGGAGCCCTCGCCGCTGTCGGTGGCGATGGAGACCACGCTGGGCTGCACGGCGGCGGCGATCCGGGGCAGGTCGGCGCTGTTGATCACCGGCGCCGCGGAGTAGGTGCGGGTGATCCCGGAGTCGCCGTCCACGGCCAGCGCGAGCGCCCCGCCGGCGACGCCCGAGCCGAGCATCAGGGCGAAGACCGCCACCCCGGCGCCGGCGAGCTTGGCGATCCGGCCCGGCCGGGGGCCGGCCGCCGGCGCGGGGGCCCAGGGCGGCACCGGCTGGCCCGGGTGGTGCGGGTGTTGGCCGTAGCCGGCGCCCACCGGTCCCGGCTGTCCCCCGCTCCAGCCGGACTGCTGGCCGTACCACGGCGCCGGGTAGGCCGGGGTGGCCGTCGCCGGCGGCGCGGTCGCGGCCGGGCCGGTCGGGGCGGACCCAGCAGTCGGGGTGGACCCGGCGGTCGGGGCGGACCCGGCGGTCGGGGCGCCGGGGCCGGCGGCCCGGGCGTCAGGGCCCGCCGCCGAGGCGTCAGGGCCGGCAGCCTGGGCGTCGGGGCCCGCGGCCGGGGCGGCGTCGGGCGCGCGGGTCGGCTCCGGGGCACGGAAGGCCGCGTCGGACGCGGCCGGCATCTCGGCGGTCGGGCCGGACTCGGCCGTACGGGGGGCCTCGGCGCGCGCCGCGGCGGCCTCGCCGGGAGCCGACGCGATGGTCTCCATGGCGACGGTGTCGGCGGCCGAAGGCGGGGAGTCGGACTGCGCGTGCTCGACGCGGGGCAGCTCGGCGGTGGGGTGCGACGGCTCGGCGTCGGTGGCGGCCGGCCGGCGCTGCGGGTCGGACTCGTACTCGGTCATGGCTCCACCTTCGCGCGCGGCACTGCGACCAGCCTGGAACCGGCCTGAATGTTGGCTGAAAGTCACTCGCCATCACCCTCGGTGTCCGGCACGAGCGGCAGCCGGACCCGGAAGGTCGAGCCCCCGCCCGGGGTGTCGGTCACCTCGACGGTGCCGTGGTGGGCGCGCACCAGGGCCGCGACGATCGCCAGGCCGAGCCCCGTGCCGGTGTTGCCGCCGGCCCGCCGGGTACGCGCCGCGTCGACCCGGTAGAAGCGCTCGAAGACCCGCTCCGCCTGGTCGGGGGTGAGCCCGGGGCCGGTGTCCGCCACCTCCACCACGGCGAGGTTCCCCGGCTCGGCCCGCAGCCGCAGGGTCACCGAGGCCTCCGGCGGGGTGTGCGTGAGGGCGTTGGTCATCAGGTTGCCGATCACCTGGCGGAGCCGGGCGTCGTCGCCGTAGACCACCAGCGGGCCGGAGCCGGGCTCGATCTCCAGCTCCACCCGGCGCTCCGGGGCCACCACCCGGGCGGCCTCGACCGCGTCGCTCGCCAGCACCGGCAGCTCCACCGGGGCGAGGGAGAGCGGTCGCTCCCGGTCCAGCCGGGCCAGCAGCAGCAGGTCCTCCACCAGCAGGCCCATCCGGGCCGCCTCCTGCTCGATCCGGCGCAGCAGGTCGGCGGTCTGCTCCGGCGCGCCCGCCGCGCCCTGCCGGTACAGCTCGGCGAAGCCCCGGATGGTGGTCAGCGGGGTCCGCAGCTCGTGCGAGGCGTCCGCGACGAACTGCCGCATCCGTTCCTCGGAGCGCCGGGCCCGCGCCTCGGACGCCCGCGCCGCGCCGGCCGCGTCCCGGGCGGCGGCCTCCGCCGAGCGGGCGGCGGTCTCCGAGGCGGCCCGCGCGGTGAAGGCCGCCTCGATCTGGGTGAGCATCGCGTTCAGCGCCCGCGAGAGCCGGCCCAGCTCCGAGGTGGGGCACTCCTTCCCCTCTTCGGGGTCGGGCACCCGCCGGGTGAGGTCGCCGCCGGCGATGGCGGCGGCCGTACGCTCGATCTCCACCAGCGGTTTCAGGCTGGTCCGGACGATCGCCGCGCCGACGGAGGCGAGCAGGATCAGCACCGCTCCGCCGACCAGGAGGTCGATCCAGACCAGCCGCTTGACGGCCAGGTCGACGTCGGTGAGGTGCTGCCCGACGACCAGGATCTCGCCGTCGCGCAGCGGGGTGTAGAGCATCCGCCAGCGGGACTTGCGGTCCTGGGCGTTGACCGTGAACGGCTCACCGGTCAGGGCGGCGAACCCCTCGATGGTGCCCGGGATCTGCGGTAGCTGTTCGGGCCGGAAGTTGCGGTTGTCGTACTCGGGTGACATCACTCCGCCCGGCTCGGCCAGGGCGACCATGAAGTCGCTGGGCAGCGTGGTGCCGCCCGCCCGGCCCTCCTTGTAGAGGTTCAGCACCCTGTCCACGGAGCTGGTGGTGCGGCGCAACTCCCCGTCCACCTGGTCGATGAGGTAGCCGTGCAGGAAGACGGTGGTCAGCGAGCTGATCACCAACAGCGCGGCGGCGACCAGGGCCAGCACCGAGGTGACCAGTTTGACCCGCAGCGGGATGCCGCGCAGCCACACCTTCGCCGGGTGGAGCGGGTTCACGCCGCCGGCTTGCGCAGCACGTAGCCCACGCCCCGCAGGGTGTGGATCAGCCGGGGCTCAGTGTTGTCCACCTTGCGGCGCAGGTAGGAGATGTAGGACTCGACGATGTTGTCGTCGCCCCGGAAGTCGTAGTTCCACACGTGGTCGAGGATCTGCGCCTTGGACAGCACGCGGTTGGCGTTCAGCATCAGGTAGCGCAGCAGCTTGAACTCGGTCGGCGACAGCTGCACCCGCTGGCCGGCCCGGTGCACCTCGTGGGTCTCCTCGTCCAACTCCAGGTCGGCGAAGGTCAGTCGGGAGGGCGCCTGCTCGCCGGTGCTGGTGCGCCGCAGCACCGCCCGGATCCGGGCGGTCAGCTCCTCCAGGCTGAACGGCTTGGTGACGTAGTCGTCGCCGCCCAGGGTCAGTCCGCGGATCTTGTCGTCGGTGGCGTCGCGCGCGGTGAGGAAGACCACCGGCGTCCGGGTGCCGCCCTCGCGCAGCATCCGGATGACCTCGAAGCCGTCCAGGTCGGGCAGCATCACGTCCAGCACCACGAGGTCGGGCCGGTGGTCCTTGGCGGCGTGCAGGGCCGCGCTGCCGCTCGTCGCGGTGGCCACGTCGAAGCCCGCGAAGCGCAGGCTCGCGGAGAGCAGTTCGAGGATGTTGGGATCGTCCTCGACGACGAGCAGTCGCGCCTCGGTCTGGGTAGCGGCCATGCCGCCCATCATCCGCGCTCTCGCTGCGTCCGTGCTGAGGGCTCCCTGGAAAAAGCCTGTGAGCGGCCGCGGGGTCAGCGCAGCAGCCGGCGCAGCCCGTCCAGCGCCCCGTCGAGCAGCCGGATCGCCGTACGCAGCTGCGAGTCGGTGAGCCGGCGGGCCCGCACCAGGGCGCCGACCTCGACGGTGAAGGCCGCCAGCCGCTGGTCGAACTCGGCGAGCGACGCCGCCCCCGGCGCGTGGGTCGGGGCGGGCGCGGGGGCCGGGCCGGGCGCCGGGGGCGTCCAGCGGGCCCGGCGGGTCTGCCGGGTGGCCTCGCGCAGTTCCCGCTTCAGGTCGCGGACGGAGCCGCGTACCTCGTCCCGGATCTCCCCGGCCAGGGCGGACAGGTCCTCCACCGAGGCCGCGATGTCCGACTCCAGGGCGGTCACCTCGCCGGCCCGCTGGCGCAGCTCGGCCCGGCCGGCCTCGGTGATCTCGTAGACCTTGCGGCCGCCGACGGCGGTGTGGGTGACGAGCCCGTCGCCCTCCAGCCGCTGCAGCCGGGGGTAGATGGTGCCGGCGCTGGGCGCGTAGAGGCCGAGGAAGCGCTCCTCCAGCAGGCGGATCAGCTCGTAGCCGTGCTTCGGGCCGCCGTCGAGGAGCTTGAGCAGGTAGAGCCGGAGCCGCCCGTGACTGAACACGGCGGTCACGGCAGCTCCCCTTCCTCGTCGCCCACCGGGCGGGCGAGCAGCGCGATGCTGCCGGAGGTGGCGGACGCCCAGAGCTTACCCTCGCCGGCGCCGAGCACCCCCTCGCTGTCGACGACGGCCCCGGGCACGGCGCTGCCCAGCACCTGGGCGAAGCCGCTGGTGATCCGGCCCGCGGTGGTGCGCAGGCGCACGGCCAGGTCGCTGTCCTCGCGGACGCGGACGGTGATGCTGCCGGAGGTCGTGCTGAGCCGGATGTCGCTGCCCCGGGGGTTGTCCAGGTCGCAGGTGATGGCGCCGGAGACGGTCCGGGCGCGCACCTGCCCGGCCGCGCTGTCGGCGAGGGTCACCTCGCCCGAGACCGTCTCCATGTGGAGGTCACCCGCCACGCCGAGCGCCTCGACCGGGCCCGACGTGGTCTTCGCCGAGGTCTGGCCGCGCAGCCCCATCAGCGTGATCCGGCCCGCCGTCACCTCGACCCGGGTCCGGCCGCGCAGACCCGACGCGACCACCGGCCCGTCGACCAGCTCCAGGTCGGCCAGCACGTCGGCGGGGACCGCGACGGAGACGTCGACCCGGGACAACCGGGACAGCGGCCCCGCCCACCGGACGGACTCCGGCCACCACCACCGCCGGCGCCGCTGCTGGCGTACGGAGAGCCGGCCGTCGTGGTGCTCGACCAGGACCGGCCGGCGGCCGACCCGGGTGACGTCGACCCGGACCGGGCCGTCGGTGGCCACCACGTTGAGGCTGCCGCTGAGCAGGTGGACGTCCAGCCGGGTGACCGGCCCGTCCGGGGTGAGCCGCTGCGGGGCAGCCACGGTCCAGCCGGTCATGCGTCCTCCTCCGTCGGGCGCCGGACGCGGCGCGTGGCGACGGAACGACGGTAACGCGATACATCGCGATACGACAAGTGTCGCCCGGGAGGTGCGGGACCGCGGGAGTCAGGCGGCCAGGTCGAGCCCTCGCGCGTGGTCGCGCCGAGGGAACGGTACGGGGTGCGAGCACTCCGCCGGCGGGGGCACGAGGTGCACCGCCGACTCGGCCACCCGGGCGAGCAGCCGCCGGTCGGCGTTCCGGGCGGGGTGCAGCGCGGCGGAGACGGTCACCCGGACCTCCAGTTCCCGGGCCGCCAGCACCCGGCCCAGCGAGCGGACCAGGTCGTCGTCGCCGACGAAGGCGGCGGCCGTGGTCGGCGCGTCCGTCGCCGCGCACCGGTACCCGATCCGCACCGGCACCACCGGCGCCCCGGCGTCGATCGCCGCCTGGAACAGGGCCGGGCGGAACCCCCGACCGGGCCGGCAGCCGACCGCGTCGGCGGTGCCGCACCAGGTCGTACCCTCCGGGAAGACCGCCACCGGGCGGCCGGCGCGCAGCGCGGCGGCGACGCGGGCCACCGTCGCCGGCAGGTCGCGCGGGCGGGCGCGGTCGACCAGGACGGTGCCGGCCGCCGTCGCGAGCAGCCCGACCAGCGGCCAGGACCGCACCTCGCGCTTGGCCACCATCCGGGCCGGCGCGACGGCCAGCAGGGCCAGCACGTCCAGCCAGGAGACGTGGTTGGCGACCAACAGCGCCGCCCGCCGCGGCGCCCGACCGCGCACCACCAGGCGTACGCCGAGCGCGCGCAGCGTCCCCCGGGCCCAGCCGCGCACGGCCGCCGCCCGCTCCCCCGCCGGCAGCACCGGCAGCAGCGCGGCGAGCACGGTGCCCGCCGACAGCATCCCCAACACGGCCAGCAGCCGGCCCACCCGCCGGGCCGCCGGCACGACCGGCACCTCGCCGGCGACCGGGAGGCAGGCCGGTCCGCACCCCGACGCGGGCAGCCACAGGGGCGCGGCGCTCACCGCTCGGCCCCGCCCAGGAAGTGCCGCAGGTAGCGCGGGTTCATCCGGTCCAGGGAGAAGAGCACGTAGAAGTCGGCCACCCCGAAGTCCGGGTCGTACGCGGGCTCGCCGCAGACCCAGGCCCCGAGGCGCAGGTAGCCACGCAGCAACGGCGGCAACACGGCCCGCCCGGCGGGGCGGCCGGCCGGCGCCGGAGCGGTGGCCGCGCCCGGCTCGGCGAGCCAGGGTCGGTGCGGGCGCACCCGCAGCGGCGGCGGGGCCAGGTGCCGGGCGAGGACCTCGTCCCACACCGCGGCGGCGGTCCCGCCCCCGTCGGCCACCGGCACCGACGCGCAGCCGCCGAGCCAGCGCGACCCGCGCAGGTGCAGGTAGCGGGTGATGCCGGCCCACATCAGGTTGATCACCGCGCCGGAGCGGTGGTCGGGGTGCACGCAGGACCGGCCGGCCTCGACCAGGTCGTCGCGGAGCGGGTCGAGCGGCGCCAGGTCGAACTCGGCCTCGGCGTACCGCCGGTCGGTGCGGCCCGGCGGGAGGAGCCGGTACGTGCCGACGACCTCGCCGGTGCTCTCCCGCCGGACGATCAGGTGGTCGCAGTGCGCGTCGAACTCGTCGACATCGAGCCCGGCGGCGCCGGGGCGGAGGGTGGCCCCGAGTTCGGTGCCGAACACCTCGTGACGCAGGCGTTGCGCCGCCGCGACCTCGCTCGGGTCGTCGGCGATCAGCAGGGTGTATCCGCTGGTCGTCAGGGGTGCGCCAGCGGCGTGCAGAACGGCCATGGCACCTGTGTAGGCGGCCCGGGTTGCCGGGCGACGGGGTGAGGAGTGTCGATGAGGTGAACGGCGGTCGGCGACCCGTGGCGGCGCCGGTCGGCCGGCGTGCGAGGCTGCCGGGGGCGTGCCGGCGACGGGGCCGGGCGCCGCGCCGCGGGAGGTGCCTGATGATCATCGAGTCGCGCTACAACGGGCCGCCCGGCTCGGGCAACGGCGGCTGGAGCGCCGGAGTCTTCGCCGCCGCGTCCGGCGCCCCGGGGCCGGTCGAGGTGACGCTGCGGCGCCCGCCCCCGCTGGAGATCCCGCTCACTCTCGTCGACGGGGAGGTCCGCGACCCGGAGGGCCTGGTCGTGGCCCAGGTCCGCCCTGCGGAGGACCCCCCAGCGGTCGTGCCGCCGGTGGACCTGCCGGCCGCGCGGGCCGCGTCGGCGGCGTACCCCGGTCTGGTGGACCACCCCTTCCCGGGCTGCTACGTCTGCGGCCCGGACCGACCCGACGGGCTGCGGATCTTCCCCGGCCGGCTGCCGGACGGCCGGACCGCCGCGCCGTTCCGGGTGCCCGGGTCGGTCACCGCCGCCACGGTCTGGGCCGCGCTGGACTGCCCCGGCGGCTGGGCGGTCATCGCCCCCGGCCGGCCGTACGTCCTCGGCCGGATCGCGGCCGTGGTCGCGGCGTTGCCCGAGCCGGGCGACGAGTGCGTGGTGACCGGAGCCATGGTCGGCGGCGAGGGCCGCAAGGCGCTCGTGCACACCAGCCTGTACGCCCCCGACGGCACCCTCCTGGCCCGGGCCCGCGCGACCTGGATCGCCGTGGCGGCGCACGCCGGGTGATCCCCCCTGGGGATGAGGCCCTCCTGCCTGAGGCGGAGGTGGATCTACGGAGCGCGCCTGATTGACCTCGCTGCGCCCGCCCGCCACGCTGTGTCACGGCGTACCCCGACGCCCCCGCACGAAGGAGAGCAATGACTGACGGGCAGCGAAGCCCCACCGGTGACGGTCAGATCGTGGTGTCCGGCCTGACGAAGCAGTACAAGAACGTCCGGGCCGTGAACAACCTGTCCTTCACCGTCGAACCGGGGCGGGTGACCGGGTTCCTCGGCCCGAACGGCGCCGGCAAGACCACCACCCTGCGCATGCTGCTGAACCTGGTCACCCCCACCAGCGGGGCGGCGACCATCAGCGGCCGCCGGTACGCGGACCTGACCGACCCACTGCGGCACGTCGGCGCGGTGCTGGAGGCGTCCAGCGCGCACAAGGGCCGCACCGGGATCAACCACCTGCGGGTGATCTGCGCGGCGGCGGGGCTGCCCAAACAGCGCGCCGACGAGGCGCTGGCGCTGGTGGGGCTCACGCCGGCGGCCAAGCGCAAGTTCAAGGGCTACTCGCTGGGCATGAAGCAGCGGCTCGGCATCGCCGCCGCGATGCTCGGCGACCCCCGGGTGCTGATCCTCGACGAGCCGGCCAACGGGCTGGACCCGGAGGGCATCCGGTGGATGCGCGGGTTCCTCAAGAACCTCGCCCACGAGGGCCGCACCGTGCTGGTCTCCAGCCACCTGCTGTCGGAGATGCAGCTGCTCGCCGACGACGTGGTGATCATCGCCGCCGGCCAGCTCGTCCGGCAGGGCACGGTCGAGCACGTCATCGGGTCGATGGCGCAGGGCGTCCGGGTCCGCGTGCGCACCCCGCAGGCCGACGCGCTGACCGCCGCGCTCAAGGACGGGCCGGCCACCGTCGACGTCGACGAACACGGCGTCCTGCTGGTGGGCGGCGTGGACGCCCCGACCGTGGGCCGGGCCGCCCTGGCCGCCGGCGTCGAACTGCACGAACTGACCACGGAACGACCCGACCTGGAACGGGTCTTCCTGGAGCTGACGGCCGGAAAGGCGGGCATCCGATGAACCTCGTCCGATCCGAGCTGCTCAAGATCCGCACCACCAGCACGTGGTGGTGGCTGGCCATCGGCGCGCTCCTGTCGATCGCGATGGCCTTCGCCTTCAACGCCTGGGTCGCCGACGAGACGTTGAGCGGCAACGGCGAGAACCTGGGCATGACCGGCGACCAGGCGACCGCGCCGGCGCAGGCCGCGAACCTCTACACCTCCGGGCAGTACCTGGGCCTGATGTTCGTGATGCTGATCGGCATCCTGATGGTCACCAACGAGTTCTTCCACCAGACGGCGACCACGACGTTCCTCTCCACGCCGCGGCGCACGTCGGTGATCCTCAGCAAGCTCGTCGCGGCCAGCGTGCTGGGCTTCGGGTTCTGGCTGGCGACCACGGTGATCGACCTGATCGCCGGGGCCACGTTCCTGTCCCTCAACGACCACGGCACCCTGCTCGACGAGTGGGCCGTGCAGCGCGCGCTGCTGTTGAACCTGCTGGCGTACGCGATCTGGACCGTCCTCGGCGTGGGCATCGGCACGCTGATCACCAACCAGCTCGGCGCGGTGATCACCTCCGCGGTGCTCTACCTGGTCGGCACGCAGGTGGTGGGGCTGCTGTTCATGCTGCTGGCGAACGTGCTGGACAACGAGGCCGTGGTCAAGTGGCAGGTCATCTGGCCGGCCGTCGCCTCGACGGTGATGGTGAGCGAGGGCCAGACGGACTTCACCCCCGAGTGGTGGGTCGGCGCGCTCGTGCTGATCGGCTACGCGGTGGTCAGCGGGGTCGTCGGCATCCTGATCACCCGCCGCCGCGACGTGTCCTGACGCGTCGGGGCGACGGGGGCCGGCGACACACCGGGCCTTACCAGCAGTCGACGGAACACGCAGCGTTTGACGAACTTCTGGCATCTTCTGTGAAACGGACCACGCAGCGGAGGCGGAAATGCCTGCGGCATCCGCACGGCGTAGCCTGGGAGCCGTCTCGTGCGCGCTCGCAGGCAGGGCGTGATCGGACACCGCGTGACACACAAACCCGCGTGAAAGAGGCGATTACCGGCCGTGTCGACCCAGCAGACTTCGCAGGAGAACCCACTGGCGGGTTTCGGCCCGAACGAGTGGATCGTCGAGGAGATGTACCAGCGCTACCTCGCCGACCCCACCAGCGTCGATTCGGCCTGGCACGACTTCTTCGCGGACTACCGTCCGGCGCCCGGCGCCGGCGCGCCCCGCGCTGAGCAGCAGGCCCCGAAGCCGGCCGCCAAGCCGGAGCCCGCCGGGCAGCAGGAGGCGACCGCCACGGTCGCGCAGCCGGCGGAGAAGAAGCCGGCGGAGAAGAAGCCGGAGCCCAAGCCGGAGAAGCCCGCCGCCAAGGCCGCCCCGGCCAAGCCGGCGCCCGCGAAGGCGGCCGCCGCCAAGTCCGCGCCGGCCAGGCCGACCGCCACCGGCCCGCAGACCACCCCGCTGCGCGGCGTGGCGGCGAAGATCGTCCAGAACATGGACGCCTCGCTGGCCGTGCCGACCGCCACCAGCGTGCGCGCCGTCCCGGCCAAGCTGCTGGTCGACAACCGCATCGTGATCAACAACCACCTCACCCGGGGGCGCGGTGGCAAGGTCAGCTTCACCCACCTCATCGGTTACGCGCTGGTCCGGGCGCTGGTCGCGCACCCGGAGATGAACAACTCCTTCGCCGAGGTCGACGGCAAGCCGGCCATGGTCCGGCCCGAGCACGTCAACCTGGGCATCGCGATCGACCTGGTCAAGCCGGACGGCAGCCGCAACCTGGTCGTCCCGTCCATCAAGGCCTGCGAGCAGATGGACTTCCGGCAGTTCTGGCAGGCGTACGAGGACGTGGTCCGGCGCGCCCGCCGCAACGAGCTGACCATGGAGGACTACTCCGGCACCACGATCTCGCTGACCAACCCGGGCGGCATCGGCACCGTGCACTCGATGCCGCGGCTCATGCAGGGGCAGAGCGCGATCATCGGCGTCGGCGCGATGGAGTACCCGGCCCCCTACCAGGGCATGTCCGAGGCCACCCTGGCCGAGCTCGCGGTCAGCAAGGTCATCACCCTGACCAGCACGTACGACCACCGGATCATCCAGGGCGCGCAGTCCGGCGAGTTCCTCAAGGTCATGCACGAGCTGCTGCTGGGCGAGCACGGCTTCTACGACCAGATCTTCACCTCGCTGCGCATCCCGTACGAGCCGGTGCGCTGGATGCGCGACGTCGCGGTCAACAACGAGGGCCAGATCAACAAGACCGCCCGGGTGCACGAGCTGATCCACGCGTACCGGGTGCGCGGGCACCTGATGGCCGACACCGACCCGCTCGAGTTCAAGATCCGCAAGCACCCGGACCTGGACGTGCTCCAGCACGGGCTGACCCTGTGGGACCTCGACCGCGAGTTCCCGGTCAACGGCTTCGCCGGCAAGCAGCGGATGAAGCTGCGCGACATTCTCGGCGTGCTGCGCGACTCGTACTGCCGCCGGGTCGGCATCGAGTACATGCACATCCAGGACCCGGAGGAGCGGCGCTGGATCCAGGAACGGATCGAGCGCAAGTACGAGAAGCCCTCCCCGGACGAGCAGAAGCACGTGCTCAACCGGCTCAACGCCGCCGAGGCGTTCGAGACCTTCCTGCAGACCAAGTACGTCGGCCAGAAGCGCTTCTCGCTGGAGGGCGGCGAGTCGCTGATCCCGCTGCTCGGTGAGGTGCTGGAGGCCTCCGCCGAGGGCGGGCTGGACGAGGTCGTCATCGGCATGGCCCACCGGGGCCGGCTCAACGTGCTCGCCAACATCGTCGGCAAGCCGTACGAGAAGATCTTCTCGGAGTTCGAGGGGCACCTGGACCCGCGCTCCACGCAGGGCTCCGGCGACGTGAAGTACCACCTGGGCCAGAACGGCAAGTTCACCACGCCGGACGGCGACCACTCGGTCAAGGTCTCGGTCGTGGCGAACCCGTCGCACCTGGAGGCCGTGGACCCGGTGCTGGAGGGCATCGTCCGGGCCAAGCAGGACCGGATAGACCTCAAGCTGGAGGGCTACACGGTGCTGCCGCTCGCGGTGCACGGTGACGCGGCCTTCGCCGGTCAGGGCGTGGTGGCCGAGACGCTCAACCTCTCCCAGCTGCGCGGCTACCGCACCGGCGGCACCGTGCACGTGGTGGTCAACAACCAGGTCGGCTTCACCACCGCGCCGGAGTACAGCCGCTCCAGCCTCTACAGCACCGACGTCGCCCGGATGATCCAGGCACCGATCTTCCACGTCAACGGCGACGACCCCGAGGCCGTGGTCCGGGTCGCCCGGCTGGCCTTCGAGTACCGGCAGGCGTTCAACAAGGACGTCGTGATCGACATGGTCTGCTACCGCCGGCGCGGGCACAACGAGGGCGACGACCCGTCGATGTCCAACCCGCAGATGTACAAGATCATCGACTCGAAGCGGTCCGTCCGGAAGCTCTACACCGAGGAGCTGATCGGCCGGGGCGACATCACCGTCGAGGACGCGGAGGAGCTGCTGCGCGACTACCAGTCGCAGCTGGAGCGGGTTTTCAAGGCCACCCGCGACGCGGCCACCACGCCGCGTCAGCTCAGCCGCCCGAAGCGGGAGGACGAGCCGGAGCCGCAGGTGGAGACCGCCACCGACGCCGCCGTCGTCAAGGCCGTCGGCGAGGCGCACATCAACCTGCCGGAGGGCTTCACCCCGCACAAGCGGATCCAGCAGCTGCTGGACCGACGGGCCAGGATGTCCGTCGAGGGCAACATCGACTGGGGCTTCGGCGAGATCATCGCGTTCGGCTCGCTGCTGCACGACGGGGTCACCGTCCGGCTGGCCGGCCAGGACTCCCGCCGGGGCACCTTCGTGCAGCGGCACGCCTCCGTGGTCGACGCCGAGACCGGCGAGGACTACCTGCCGTTGCAGTCGCTGACCGGCGACGGCGAGCGGTCCCGCTTCTTCGTGCACGACTCGCTGCTCAGCGAGTACGCGGCGATGGGCTTCGAGTACGGCTACTCGGTGGAGAACGTCAACGCGCTGGTCTGCTGGGAGGCGCAGTTCGGCGACTTCGTCAACGGCGCCCAGTCGGTGATCGACGAGTTCATCTCCTCGGGCGAGGTGAAGTGGGGCCAGCGCTCCGCGGTCACCCTGCTGCTGCCGCACGGCCACGAGGGCCAGGGCCCGGACCACACCTCCGGCCGGCCGGAGCGGTTCCTGCAGATGTGCGCCGAGGACAACATGCGGGTGGCCATCCCGACCACGCCGGCGAACTACTTCCACCTGCTGCGCCGGCAGGCGCTCTCGCCGAAGCGCAAGCCGCTGGTGGTGTTCACGCCGAAGTCGCTGCTGCGGCACAAGCTCTGCGTCTCCTCGGTCGAGGACTTCACCACCGGCACCTTCCAGCCGGTGCTGCGCGACTCCGGCGCCCCGGCGCCCGAGTCGGTGAAGCGGGTGCTGCTCTGCTCGGGCAAGGTCTACTACGACCTGTTCCAGGCCCGGCAGGAGCGGGGCATCACCGACACCGCGATCATCCGGCTGGAGCAGCTCTACCCGCTCCCGGTGGAGGAGATCCGGGCCGCGCTGGCGGCGTACCCGAACGCCGAGGACTACGCCTGGGTGCAGGAGGAGCCGGCCAACCAGGGCGCCTGGTCGTTCGTCGCGCTCAACCTGCTGGAGCACCTGGCGGACGTCCGGCTGCGCCGCATCTCCCGCCCGGCCGCGGCCGCCCCGGCCGTCGGCTCGGCCAAGATGCACGAGGTGGAGCAGACCGCGCTGATCGAGGCGGCCCTGCCCCGCCCGTGACCTGAGCACCGCACCGACAACCGGGGCAGAGCCCGTCGCGACGACGGCTCTGCCCCGTCGGCGTCCGGGCCGCCCCCGCCTGGGATCGATCGCTGCCGGCGTCGATCCCGGGCGGGGGCCCGCCGCCCGACACCGCACACCGACGAGCGAGGAACGGACAGCATGTACTTCACGGACCGTGGGATCGAGGAGCTGGTGCAGCGGCGGGGCGAGGAGTCCGTCAGCGTGGAGTGGCTCAGCGAGCGGCTGCGCGACTTCGTCGACCTCAACCCGGAGTTCGAGACCCCCATCGAGCGCTTCGCCACCTGGCTCGCCCGCCTCGACGACCCCGACGACGAGTAGGTCCGCCGGGACACGGCCATACTTCCGTGATCAAGGGGTACTAGGACCCGGGCCGGGGGACCGACGATCTTCTAGGGTGGGTGCGTGGCCCGGAGTGTGTACCTGACCAGCGTGGGATCCGGCGGTGGCAAGTCGACCGTCGCACTCGGGCTGGCGGAGCTGTTGTCCCGACAGGTCGAGCGGATCGGCGCGTTCCGGCCGCTGGTCGGCGGGCACGGCCCCGACCCGATCCTCGCCCTGCTCAGCGACCGGTACCGGATCGGGCTGCCACTGGCCGACCTGAGCGGCACCAGCTACGCCGAGGCCACCGCGCTGGTCGCCGACGGGCGGCGCGAGGAGCTGATCGCCGGGATCGTCGAGCGCTACCGGGAGGTCGAGCGGCGCTGCCCGGCGGTGGTCGTGGTGGGCAGCGACTTCGCCGACGGCGGCGACGGCGCCGGCCCCCGCGAGCTGGCCTTCAACGCCCGGCTGGCCACCGAGTTCGGCAGCGTCGTGGTGCCCGTGGTCGACGGCTTCGGGCAGGAGCCGGCGGCCATCGCGGCCGCGGCGCGCGGGGCGTACCACGATCTGGAGGACCTCGGGGCGACGGTGCTGGCGGTGATCGCCAACCGGGTGCCCGGCCCGATGGCCCTGCCGGAGCTGCCCGTCCCCGCGTACGCCATCCCGGAGGTGCCGACCGTGTCGGCGCCGACGGTGGCCGAGGTGGCGGCGGCGCTCGGGGCCACCCTGCTGGCCGGCGACGACGACGCGCTCGGCCGCGACGTGCTCGACTACGTGGTCGGCGCGGCGCACGTGCCGACGCTGCTGGACCACCTGACCGAGGGCGCCCTGGTGATCACCCCGGGCGATCGGGCCGACCTGCTGGTGGCGGCGAGCGCGGCGCACGTGGCCGGGCAGGTCTCGGTCGCCGGGCTGGTGCTCACCCTCGGCGAGCAGCCGGACCCCCGGGCGATGCGGCTGGTCGAAGGGCTGAACACCGGGCTCGCGGTGCTCTCCGTGCCCAGCGACAGCTACGACACGGTCGCCGCGTCCAGCCGGATCGAGGGCCGGCCCAGCGCGGGCAACCCGCGCAAGGTGGAGGCCGCGCTCGGCGCGTTCGAACGCTGCGTGGACACCGACGACCTGGCCCGCCGGCTGCGGGTCAGCCGCTCCGAGCGGGTCACCCCGCTGATGTTCGAGTACGACCTGATCGACCGGGCCCGGGCGCGGCGCCGGCACCTCGTGCTGCCCGAGGGGGCGGAGGAGCGGATCCTGCGCGCGACGGAGATCCTGCTGCGCCGGGGCGTCGCCGACATCACCCTGCTCGGACGCCCCGACGACGTCGCGCGGCGGACCCGCGAGCTGGGCATCGACATCACCGGCGCGCGGGTCGTCGACCCCGTCACGAGCGAGTGGCGCGACGAGTTCGCCGCCGAGTACGCGAAGCTGCGCGCCCACCGGGGGGTCACCGCGGAGCTGGCGCACGACATCGTCGCCCAGCCGAACTACTTCGGCACGCTGATGGTGCAGACGGGGCACGCCGACGGGATGGTCTCCGGTGCCACCCACACCACCGCCGCCACGATCCGCCCGGCCTTCGAGATCATCCGCACGGTGCCGGGCGTCTCGGTCGCCTCCAGCGTGTTCTTCATGCTGCTCGCCGACCGGGTGCTCGTATACGGCGACTGTGCGGTCAACCCCGACCCGGACGCCGCCCAGCTCGCCGACATCGCCATCTCCTCGGCCGACACCGCCGCCCGGTTCGGCATCGAGCCGCGCGTCGCCATGCTCTCCTACTCCACCGGCAGCTCCGGGGCGGGCGCCGACGTGGAGAAGGTCGCGGCGGCCACCAAGCTGGTCCGGGAGCGCCGCCCCGACCTGCTGGTCGAGGGGCCGATCCAGTACGACGCGGCGATCGACCCGGCGGTGGCGGCGACGAAGCTACCCGGCAGCGAGGTCGCCGGCCGGGCCACGGTCTTCATCTTCCCCGACCTCAACACGGGCAACAACACGTACAAGGCGGTGCAGCGCTCCGCCGGGGCGGTGGCCGTCGGCCCGGTGATGCAGGGCCTGCGGCGGCCGGTGAACGACCTGTCCCGGGGTGCCACCGTGCCGGACATCGTGAACACCGTGGCGATCACCGCCATCCAGGCCGCGGCCGAGGAGCCGTCATGAGCGAGCGAAGCGCGCGAATCAGCAGGCTCGGCGCGACGGTGCCTCATGATGGCACGCAGCGAAGCGCCGTCATGAGCGCCCGGGTCCGCCCGGCCGCCGCCGGAAGGAGTCGCCCGTGAGCCGGGTGCTCGTGCTCAACTGCGGGTCGTCGTCGGTGAAGTACCGGCTCTTCGACGGCGACCGGGTGCTCGACAAGGGCACCGTGGAGCGGGTCGGCGAGCCGGGCGGCGGCCCGGCCGACCACGAGACCGCCGTCCGGCAGATCCTCGCCAAGCTCGACCCGGCCGGCCTCACCGCCGTCGGGCACCGGGTGGTGCACGGCGGGAAGCGGTTCGGCGAGCCCGTCCGGATCGACGACGCGGTGCTCGCCGCGATCCGTGACCTGGTCCCGCTCGCGCCGCTGCACAACCCCGCCAACCTGACGGGCATCGAGGTCGCCCTGGCCGCGCTGCCGGACGTGCCGCAGGTCGCCGTCTTCGACACCGCGTTCCACACCACGCTGCCCGAGGCCGCGGCGACCTACGCGGTCGAGCGGGACACCGCCGAGCGGTACGGCATCCGGCGGTACGGGTTCCACGGCACCTCGCACGCGTACGTGTCGCGGCGCACGGCCGAACTGCTCGGCCGCCCGTACGCGGGAATCAACACGATCACGCTGCACCTGGGCAACGGGGCCAGCGCCTGCGCGGTGGCCGGCGGCCGGAGCGTGGCCACGTCGATGGGCATGTCCCCGCTGGAGGGCCTGGTGATGGGGACCCGCAGCGGCGACCTCGACCCGACCGTCATCTTCCACCTGCGCCGGGAGGGCGGGCTCTCCGTCGACGAGATCGACGACCTGCTCAACCACCGCAGCGGCCTGCTGGGGCTGGCCGGCGCCAACGACATGCGCGAGGTGCTCGCCCGCCGGGCGGACGGCGATCCGGCGGCGACACTCGCCTTCGACGTCTACTGCCGGCGGATCACCGGCTACGTCGGGGCGTACTACGCGCTGCTCGGCCGGGTGGACGCGATCACCTTCACGGCGGGCGTCGGCGAGCACGCGGCGCCGGTCCGCGCCGCCGCCCTGACGGGCCTGGAGCGACTCGGCATCGCGGTGGACCCGGAGCGCAACGCCGGCAGCGGCGACCGGGTCATCTCGCCGGAGGGCGCCGAGGTGACGGTCTGCGTCGTCGGCACGGACGAGGAACGCGAGATCGCCCAGCAGACGCGGGCCGTGGTCCGGGCCGCCGACTGATCCGGGGCCGGCCGTCAGCTCAGGACGAGCCAGGCGAGCAGTGCCACCAGCACCACCGCGACGACCGCCGCGCCGACGAGCATCGGCGTGCGCGACGCGCCGGCCGGCGCCTCGGGCTCGGCGGTGTTGGCGAAGGCGCGGAACGCCGCGGTGTTGCCGCTCGGGTCGGTCTGGTTCTCAGGCATGCCGGTGACCCTAGCCAAACCGGTCCCGCGTCGCCGTCCCCCACGGGGCAGGCAGCGGCAGGTCCGGCCGGCCGGTCGACACGATCCGGCCGGGTGGCGGGGCTGTCCGGACCGGACGGCGGGGACGATCCGGGCAGTCGGGCACCTACCGTGAAACGGTGGGGGTCAAGCGGCTGGTCGCCGTGCTGATGACGGCGCTGCTGGCGGGCTGCGCGCCGGCCACCGCCGCGCCCGGAACCGCCGCGCCGCCGGCCCGCCCGGCCCCCGAGGCGGCGTACGCCGTCGGTGTACGCACGCTCACCGTCGACCCCGCCTCCGCACGGCCGTTGCCGGTGACCGTCTGGTACCCGGCGGACGACAACGGGGTGGCGGCCGGGCGGTTCCCGGTGGTGGTCTACAGCCACGGGCTGGACAGCCTGCCCGAGTTGCACGCCGGGCTGACCGCCCGCTGGGCCGCCGCCGGGTTCGTGGTGGCCGCCCCGGCGTACCCGCACACCCGGCGCGGCACGCCCCGGTTCAGCCGGGCCGACGTACGCCGCCAGCCGGCCGACGGTTGGCGGTTGATCCGGCACCTCGTCCGGCTCGACGCCCGGGGCGGCGACCCGCTCGCCGGGCACCTCGACGTCACCCGGTTCGCCGCCGCCGGTCACTCGGCGGGCGGTTTCACCACGTCGGGCATGTTCACCTCCGGACGGTCGGAGCGGCTGCGGGCCGGCATCGTGATCGCCGGCGGCGGGATGGCCGGCAGCTTCGCGGGCCCGGCGGCGCCGCTGCTGTTCGTGCACGGCACGGCCGACCCGATCGTGCCGGCGTCGGTCGGCCGGGCCGCGTACCACCGCACGACCGGCCCGGCCGCCTTCCTGAGCCTGCTCGGTCAGGGCCACGGCGAGTACCTGACGCCGGGGCGGCCCGGCTTCGAGCAGGTGGTCGCCACCACCACGGACTTCCTCCGCTGGACCCTCTACGGCGACCCGGCCGCCGGCCGCCGCCTGCCCGGCGACGCCCGCTCCCCCGGCGTGACGGCGTACGAGACGCGCCCCGACCGCTGACCACCGGCCGCCCCGAGGGCGCGCGCGGCCTCCCCGCCGAGGAGCCGGCGTCGCCCGATACGGTCGCGGCGACGCGGGCCGCCGGGCTACGGTCCGGCGGTGGACGGGCTCGCGGGGCGGCAACTGGCGGGCATCGCCGAGTTGGTCGAGGCGGCGTCGGCGGCGGGCGTCGAGGTATGGCTGCGGGGCGGCTGGGCGATGGACTTCCACCTCGGCGAGGTGACCCGACCGCACGTCGACGTCGACTGGTACTGCTGGCGCGCCGACGCCGACCGGCTGGCCGGTCTGCTGCGGGCCCACGGCTGGCGGCCCGACCCGAGGATGCCCGTCGACGTGCAGCTCGACCTGGTCCGCGACGACGTCGAGGTGAGCGTCGCGTACCTGGCCCGGGACGCGGCCGGGCGGGTGGTGGTGGGCGCCGGCCCCTGGGCGGGCACGCCGCTGCCCGACGGCATGCTGGCCGGCCCGCCCGGCCGGATCGGCCCGCTGACCGTGCCGGTGATCTCGGTGGCCGCGCAGATCGAGCTCAAGGAGATGTTCCCCGTCTGGATGCCGGAGCGCCCCCGCCGCCCCAAGGACGCCGCCGACCTCGCCCGCCTCCGCGCCGCCCCGCAGCGGCCGGCGATCGGTTGACGGTCGGTGGGGCCGCGCGGCGAGGCACAATCGGAGCCATGTCACGTCGCGCCACCCCCGCCCTGCTCGCCACGACCCTGCTCACCGCCGGTCTGGTCGGCTGCTCCGGCGACGCCACCCCGGTCGCCCGCCCGACCGCTCCCGTCGAGCCGACCAGGGCGAGCACACCGGCGCCGCGGGTGCCCGCCGGCACCGCCCCCGACAAGTCTTTCGCCGTCGGCGTACGCACCCTCAAGCTGAACCGTGACGGGGACCGGCCGCTGCCGGTGACCGTCTGGTACCCGGCGGCCGGCGAGGCCGGTGGGCAGCCGGAGCGGTCGGCGGCGGCCGCCACGGGGAAGTTTCCCGTCGTCATGTTCAGCCACGGCCTGAACGGGCGCCCGGCCGACTACGAGGCGCTGCTCACCCGGTGGGCGACGGCCGGGTTCGTAGTGGCCGCGCCGACCTTCCCGCACACCGCGCGGGGCGGCGACGGCAACGTGCTGGACGTGCTCAACCAGCCGGCCGACGTGTCGTACGCGCTGACCCAGGTGCTCGCCCTCGACGGCAGGGCCGGCGACCCGCTGCGCGGCCGGCTGGCCACCGACCGGGTGGCGGCGGCCGGGCACTCGGCCGGCGGGGTGACCACCATCGGCCTCTTCACCGCCGGCCGGGACGAGCGGCTGGACGCCGGGGTGGTCTTCGCCGGCACGGCGCTCGGCGTCGGCACCGCCTTCGCGGGCGCCGCCGCCCCGCAGCTCTTCGTGCACGGCGAGGCCGACGAGGTGGTCGAGTACGCCGCCGGCAAGGCCGCCTACGACAAGGTGCCCTGGCCGAAGGCGATGCTGAGCCTGCCGAAGGGCGACCACGGCCGGGCCCTGCTCAGCGACGGCGCCGCGCTGCGGGTGGTCTCGGACACCACCGTCGAGTTCCTGCGCTGGTCGCTCTACGGCGACGAGGCCGCCAAGCGGCGAATCCCCACCGACGCCGCCCGCAACGACATCGCCACCCTCGACAACCGCCTCTGACCGGCGCCCCCGGCCCTTCCCACAAGATCCGCACAACTGCCCGGAAGAAGTGGCCTCCCGGCGCTCGGGAGGCCACTTCTTCCGTGAAAGAGCGTGATCCCGCCGATCACGGCGCGGCGCGCGGCGCGGCGCACGGGGTGCGGCGCGGCGCGGCACGCCGGGTGCGGCGCGGCACGCCGGGTGCGGCGCGGCACGCCGGGTGCGGCGCGGCACGCCGGGTGCGCGAAAGGGGCGTCAGGCGGTGTGGTCGACGACGACCTTGCCGAAGACGTCGCCGGAGTGCAGGCGGGCGAAGGCGTCCTCGACCCTGCTGAACGGGACCACGGTGTCCACCACCGGCCGCACCCCCCGCTCGGCGCAGAAGGCGAGGAGGGCGGTCAGCTCGTCGGGGGTGCCCATCGAGGTGCCCAGGATCTCCAGCTGCATGGCGAAGACCCGGCGCAGGTTGACCTTCGGCTCGTGCCCGGCGGTGGCGCCGGAGACCACGATCCGGGCCATCGGCGCGGCCGACTTCATGGAGTGGTCGAAGGTGGCCGCGCCGACCGTCTCGATCACGACGTCGACCCGCTCCGGCAGCCGGGCGCCGGGCTCGACGGCGGTGGCCCCCAACTCGGCGATCCGCTCCCGCTTGGCGGCGTCGCGGCTGGTCGCGTACACCCGCTTGCCCATCGCGGCGGCGAGCGCGACGGCCGCGGTCGCCACGCCGCCGCCGGCGCCCTGGACCAGCACGGCGTCGGCCTCGTCCACCCGGCCCCTGGTGGTCAGCATCCGCCACGCGGTCAGCCAGGCGGTGGGCAGGCAGGCCGCGTCCGTCGCCGCCAGGCCCGCCGGCAGCGGCACCAGGTTCGACCGGGGTACGGCGACCCGCTCGGCCAGCGTGCCGGGGAAGTGCTCGGAGAGGATGGAGACGCCGCGCGGGTCGCCCGGGGTGGCGACCACGGGGTAGACGACGACCTCGTTGCCGTCCGGGTCCACCCCGACGGCGTCGCAGCCGAGGATCATGGGCAGTTGCTCCGCGCGCAGCCCGACCCCGCGCAGCGACCAGAGGTCGTGGTGGTTGAGGGAGCTGGCCCGCACCTGCACGGTCACCCAGTCGTCGGCCGGGTGGGTGGGCTCGGGCCGCTCGCCGACGGCGAGCGCGGCGAGCGGGTTGGCGTCGTCGAAGCGGGAGGCGAAGGCGGCACGCATGATCGGCACGGTAACAAGCTGAGCGGGCGTTAAGAAGGGCTTCCCACCGCGCCGGGGGCTCGGAGGGGCCCCTCGGGTGAGGAAGGCCCCTCCGCGCACCGTCAGCGGGTGACGCCGTCGCGGCGGGCGGCTTCGGCCACCGCCTCGGCCACCGCGGGGGCGACCCGGGGGTCGAGCGGGGACGGAACGATCGCCTCAGCGGTGAGCGACTCGGCCACGACGCCGGCGATGGCGTCGGCGGCGGCCACCTTCATCCCGTCGGTGATCCGGGTGGCCCGGGCGTCCAGCGCGCCCCGGAACACACCCGGGAACGCCAGCACGTTGTTGATCTGGTTGGGGTAGTCGCTGCGGCCGGTGGCGACGACCGCCACGTGCCGGGCGGCCACCTCGGGGTGCACCTCGGGCGTCGGGTTGGCCAGCGCGAAGACGATGCCGCCGGGCGCCATGCCGGCCACCGCCCGCTCCGGGATCTGCCCGCCCGAGACGCCGATCAGCACGTCCGCGCCGCGCAGCGCCTCGGTGACGTCGCCCTCGCGGCCGTCGGCGTTCGTGCTCGCGGCCAGCTCGGCCTTGGTGCCGGTCAGCCCGGTGCGGTGCCGGCCGATGATGCCCTTGGAGTCGCAGACCACCACCTGGTCGGGGTTCACGCCTCCGGCGACCAGCATCTTCGTCACCGCCACCCCGGCCGCGCCGGCGCCGCTGACCGTCACCCGCAGGTCGCCGAGCTTGCGGTTGAGCAGTGTGGCGGCGTTGCGCAGCGCGGCGAGCACCACGATCGCGGTGCCGTGCTGGTCGTCGTGGAAGACCGGGATGTCCAGGGCCTCGTCGAGCCGGCGCTCCACCTCGAAGCAGCGCGGGGCGCTGATGTCCTCCAGGTTGATCCCGCCGAACGACGGCGCCAGCGCCCGCACCACCGCGACGATCTCGTCCACGTCCTGCGTGGCCAGGCAGACCGGCACCGCGTCGACCCCGGCGAACTGCTTGAACAGCACCGCCTTGCCCTCCATCACCGGCAGCGCCGCGCGGGGGCCGATGTTGCCCAGCCCGAGTACGGCCGAGCCGTCGGTGACGACCGCGACGGTGTGCGAGGCCCAGGTGTAGTCGTCGGCGAGGCTCGGGTCGGCGGCGATCGCCTCGCAGACCCGGGCCACACCCGGGGTGTACGCGAGGGAGAGGTCCTCCCGGCTGGTCAGCGGGACGGTCGAGGCGACGGCCATCTTGCCGCCCCGGTGCAGCCGGAAGACGGGATCAGCGGGGTCCACGGTGGACGATGACATGGTGACTCCAGGATCTGTCGAGCAGACGGGGCGGCCGGCGCGGGCGCGAGGTGAGGCGCCGAGCGGCGACACGCGGTGCGGGGGTCACCCGGGCACCTCCCGAGCATAGTGTCGCCACCGTCACACGGATGTGAGCGGGGTCATAACGGACGCGGGCGCACCCGTCCCGGGCGGGGCCAGTAGCGCGCCACCACCCGGCCCCGCACGTCGGCCACCCCGTACGCCCGGGAGTCGTCGGTGACCAGGTCGTTGTCCCCGGACAACCACCAGCCGCCGTCCTGGGCGCGGACCGCGCGCTTGACCACGAGCAGGTCGGGGCGGCTGCGGAACACCGCCACCACGACGTCGCCGGGGCGGACGGCCCGCCCGCCGCGGCGAACCAGCACCGCGTCGCCGTGCCGCAGCGTGGGCGACATGGACGGACCCGTCACCAGCACGGCGGTCAGCGGCCACCGTAGCCGGGGCGCCCCCGCCGGGCGATCGGGCTCCATCGGTTTCACCTCCACCCGGCCTCTCGGCGCACGTCCGAGGAGTAATGTCGTGGTGGATCATCGCAAACTTCCCATGGAGGATCCTGATGCGACTTCCGCGCATCCTTACGCCCCGCGTGACCGCCAGCGCCCACTGCGACCTGCCCTGCGGCGTCTACGACCCGGCGCAGGCCCGGATCGAGGCCGAGTCGGTGAAGGCGATCTGCGAGAAGTACCAGGCCAACACCGACCCGGAGTTCCGCACCCGCGCCATCCTCATCAAGGAGCAGCGCGCCGACCTGGTGAAGCACCACCTGTGGGTGCTCTGGACCGACTACTTCAAGCCGGCCCACTTCGAGAAGTACCCGCACCTGCACCAGCTGTTCAACGAGGCCACCAAGCTGGCCGGCGCCGCCGGCGCCAAGGGCGGCACCGACCCGTCCAAGGCCGACGAGCTGCTGCAGAAGATCGACGAGATCTCCAAGATCTTCTGGGAGACCAAGAAGGCGTGACCGTCGCAGGTCCGCCGACGATCCGGCCGGCACGTCCCGAGGACGTGCCGGCCGTCGTCGCCATGGTGCACGAGCTGGCGGAGTACGAACGCGCGCCCGAGCAGTGTCACCTGACCGAGGAACAGCTCACCGCCGCCCTGTTCCCGACTGCTCCGGGTCGCGGCGCGACGTCGGACGCGCCGGGTCGGAGCAGTCGCAGCCCGGCCCCCGCGCTCTTCGGTCACGTGGCCGTCGACGCGGACGACCGACCGGTGGGCTTCGCGCTGTGGTTCCTCAACTTCTCCACCTGGGCCGGCGTGCACGGCGTCCACCTGGAGGACCTCTACGTCCGCCCGGCCGCCCGGGGCACCGGGGCCGGTCGGCTGTTGCTCGCCACCCTCGCCGCGATCTGCGTCGAGCGGGGCTACCAGCGGCTGGAGTGGTGGATGATCGACTGGAACCCGGCCGCCGGCTTCTACGCCGCCATCGGGGCGCGGCAGATGCCCGAGTGGGTCCCGTACCGGCTCAGCGGGGACGCCCTGGCCGGCCTGGCCGCGCAGGCACGTGGCGGCCCCCACACGTCGGGACGACCGAGCGGGTAGAGTCCCCGACCGGGGGGATGAGTGGTGACTCAACTGACCGGGCAGCCGACGACCGACGACGACGTCGTGCACCTCACCGTGCCCGCGGACGGGGGCTACCTCGGGGTGCTCCGTACCGCCACCGCCGGGCTCGCGGCGCGGCTCCAGTTCGCCCTCGACGAGATCGAGGACCTGCGCATCGCCGTGGACGAGGCGTGCGCGATGCTGCTCGCCATCGCCACCCGCGACGCCGAGCTCGACTGCCGGTTCGCGGTCACCGACGACGCGCTCACCGTCGAGGTGACGGTGCCGACCGTGCGGGGCGCCACGCTGCCGGCCGAGTCGTCGTTCGCCTGGAAGGTCCTCACGGCGCTCACCACCTCGGCGTCCGCGAGCGCCGCCGACGGCCGGGCCACCATCTCGCTGCTCACCCGGCGCGCCTCCGGGTACTGACCGCGCGCCCATCCCGGCGGTGGGCGCCGGGGCCACTCTGGCGCGGGCGTCACTCGAAGCCGAGGGCCCGGGTGGTGGGGGTGCTCACCAGCAGCGCGGTGACGCCGAGGCCGAGCGCCATCAGCGGTACGCCGAGCCAGCCCACCCCGCCCTGGACCATGAACCATCCGATCGGCAGCAGCATGAGCTGGAGCACGATCGCCGGGGCCCGCGCACCCGCCCTGCGGCGCGCCAGCGCGCCGCCCAGCGCCCAGAGCGCCGCCGCCGCGCCGACCGCGAACGCGGTCACCAGCAACGCCGACGTCAGGTCGGTGGTGGTGGCGGTGAGATCGGCCCAGACCAGCCACGCGGCGATCAGCCCCACGGCGACCGCCTCGCCCCGCAGCAGGCGGACCGCCCAGCGGAGGGTGACGGGAATCGGGTCGGAGTCGATGGTCACGCGCGCCACGATACCCGGGGTGGCACGCGGTACAGTGCCGCCCATGCGGGCCGTCCTGGTGGTCAATCCGAAGGCCACCACCACCAGCGAGCGCAGCCGGGACGTCCTGGTCCGGGCCCTGCGCAGCGAAGTCGACCTCTCCGTGCGCTACACCCGGCGACGCGGGCACGCGACCGACCTCGCCCGCGAGGCGGCCGAGGAGGGCGTCGACGTCGTCGTCACGCTCGGTGGCGACGGCACGGTCAACGAGGTGGTCAACGGCCTGATGACCGCGCAGCCGCCGACCATGCCGGCCGCGGCCACGCCGGCCGAGCGGTTGCCCGCCCTGGCGACCGTGCCGGGGGGCTCGACGAACGTCTTCGCCCGGGCCCTCGGCCTGCCCCGCGACTGGCCGGACGGGACCAGCATGATCCTGGAGGGCCTGCGGCTGGGGCGGTACCGGACCATCGGGCTCGGCCGGGCCGACGACCGCTACTTCACCTTCTGCGCGGGCTTCGGCATCGACGCGGCGGTCATCCACCGGGTCGAGCAGGCGCGCCGGCGGGGCCGGGTCTCCACCCCCGCGCTCTACTTCCGCTCCACCGTCGCCCAGTACTTCCTCAACTCCGACCGGCGTCATCCGGCGATCAGCCTGGAGCGGCCGGGCGAGTCGGCGGAGGGCGAGCTGGCCACCGTCATCATCCAGAACACCGCGCCGTGGACGTACCTGGGCGACCGGGAGGTCAACCCGAACCCGGAGGCGTCGTTCGACCTCGGCCTGGACGTGCTGGCGCTGCGCCAGCTCCGGGTGGCCAGCACGACACGCACCGTGACGCAGTTCTTCTCCCGGACGCCCGATCCGCACGGCCGCCAGGTGCTGCGGCTGCACGATGTCGCGGAGTTCACCCTGCTCTCCGCCCGCCCGCAGGCGTTCCAGCTCGACGGCGACTACCTCGGTGAGCGGGAGAAAGTCAGATTTACATCCGTTCCGGCGGCACTGAGAGTAATCTGCTAGGTCTCGGGTACTGCCGTAGGTCGACGCGGCGACGACACCGCACCGGCGGGGGCGGCCGCCACACCGAGAGGCAGGTGCCGGAAATGTCAGCAATGTCACGCGGACCGTACTATATTGATCCTCGACTGTGGTACGCCGGGTAACCAGGAAGGCGCTGGAATCCGGACAAATGGGTTGTGGGCTTGCTCACCGCCTGGAGTTTTTCCGAGCGTCACCCTTGACATCCCGGGCGTTCGTGAAAGTATTCACAAGCGAACTCGAGTTACCGGGACATTGCCTGGATATGCTCGTCCGGTTGAGCTGTTCCAGCAGGTCCGCGGGGCCAACACCGCCTGCTCACGCACTGCCGAATAAGCGGACGCGAACCGTCACCATCGGCGCTGCGGATGCATATAGGAAAAGCACCAAAGCAATAACTGCCACCCACCCAGAATGAGGAGTGTTGCCGCCATGGACTGGCGTCACCATGCTGTCTGCCGCGACGAGGACCCGGAGCTGTTCTTCCCGATCGGGACGTCCGGACCGGCTCTCCTGCAGGTCGAGCAGGCCAAGGCCGTCTGCCGGCGCTGCTCCGTGACCGACCAGTGCCTGCAGTGGGCGCTGGAGTCCGGTCAGGACGCTGGCGTCTGGGGCGGGATGAGCGAGGAGGAGCGGCGCGCCGTGAAGCGCCGCGGTGGCCTCCGGGTGCTGCGCGCTCACTCCGCCTGATCCCACGCACCACAGCTGCACGCCCCGGCCGGGTTCGCCCGCCGGGGCGTATCGCTGTCCGCACGCCTGTCACCTACCCCGGAGCGGCTGTTCCGATCATGGGCCGGCCGTGATCCCCGCCACCCTCTCGGCGGCGTCGACGCGGCGCAGGACCAGATCGGCCAGCTCCGGGGCGTCGGTCAGCGGCGCGGACACCGCCACCGCACCGGCGTCCCGCGCCGCCGCGGCCACGGCGTCGTGGAAGAGCCCCGGAGCCAGGAAGTACGCCGACACCGCCACCCGTCGGGCACCCCGAGCGCGCAGCCGGGCCACCGCCGCGTCGACGGCCGGCGGGGCGGCCGAGGCGTACGACACCCGCGTGGGCACCCCGAGATCGGCCCGCAGCGCGGCGGCCACCCGCCCCACCGACCCGCGCGCCCGGGCGTCGGTGGTGCCCGCCGCGGCGAGCACCAGCCCGTCGAACCGCCCCGGCGCCGCCTCGCCCAACCGCCGGCGCAGGCCGGCCAGCAGCCCGCCGTCGACCTCTCCGTCGGCGGGGCCGAGCACGTCGGTCACCCGTACCGCCATCGGCGGCCCCGAGTCGCGGGCCGCCGCCACCGCCGCCGGGATGTCCACCCGCCGGTGGTACGCGGCCGTGAGCAGCAGCGGCACCAGCACCGCCCGGCGATGCCCGGCGGCGGCCAGGTCCCGCAGCACCGCGGCGGGACCTGGCTCGGTGTGGTCCAGCCAGCTCGCCAGCACGGGCGTGCCCGGCCGGGCGGTCGACACCGCCCGGGCCAGCGCCCGGGTCGCCTCGGCGGCCCGCGGATCCCGGCTGCCGTGGGCCACCAGGACCACCGGGTCGGCCGCCGGTGGCCCGGGCGCCCACGACGCGGGAGAACCCGGGCCCGGCCCGGTCAGACGTGCAGGCCGCACTCGGTCTTCTCGAACATGGCCCAGCGACCCGCCCGCGGGTCCTCCCCCGCCTTGGTGCGCCGGGTGCAGGGCCAGCACCCGATCGAGCCGTAGCCCTGCTTGAACAGCTCGTTGACCGGCACGTTCCACCGGGCGATGTAGGCGTCCACGTCGGCCTGCCGCCACGCCGCGATCGGGTTGACCTTGACCTTGCCGCGCCGGGCGTCGAAGGTCACCACCGGCGTGTTCGCCCGGGTCGGCGACTCGTCCCGACGCAGCCCGGCGGCCCAGGCGTCGTACCCGGCGAGCGCCCGCTCCAGCGGCTCGACCTTGCGGAGCTGGCAGCAGTCGTCCGGGGACTTGTTGAACAGCCGGGGGCCGTACTGGCCGTCCTGCTGGCCGACGGTCAGCCGGGGCCGGATGGACCGGACGTTCACCGGCAGCGTCCGGGCCACCTCGTCGCGGACCCTCAACGTCTCCGGGAAGTGCAGGCCGGTGTCGAGGAAGACCACGTCGACCCCCGGCGCGACCCGGGAGACCAGGTGGGCCAGCACGGCGTCGGCCATCGAGCTGGTGACGCAGAACCGGTCGCCGAAGGTCTCGGCCGCCCAGCGGGCGATCTCCAGCGCCGGCGCGCCCTCCAGTTCCCGGCCCGCCTCCTCGGCCAGCGCGCGCAGCTCGTCGGGGTCGCGCCGGGCCGGGTCGGCCGACGTCGGACCGGCTACGCCGACCAGGCCCAGGCCCGCCGCGGAGACGAGGCCCGGCTGGTCGCCCGTGCCCCCGCTCACCGGGCCACCGCCCTGCCGAGCAGGCCCGTGAACCGCACCGAGAACACCCGGGCGCAGGCGTGGCACTCCCAGGCGCCGTGGCCGGCCTCGCTCGGCCGCAGGTCCTCCTCGCCGCAGTACGGGCAGTACAGCGGCGCGGAACGGGTCTCGCTCATCGCGTCACCCCGCTGCGCCCGGCGCCACCGCGCACGCCACCAGGCCGGCTGATTCGTTCGCTCATCGGAGTTCCTCCTCGTCGACCCTGATCACCCAGTTGGCGAACGTCTCGCCCGCTTTGCGGCCGGCGAGGTAGCGCCGGGCGAGACGTTCCACGTACTCCGGAAGCTCCGCTGCCGTGGTCTTCAGGCCGCGCAGCTTGCGGCCGAAGCCGGCGGTCCGCCCCTCGGCCATGCCGAGCCCGCCGCCGAGGTGGACCTGGAAGCCCTCCACCTGGCGGCCGTCCGGGCCGACCACCAGCTGGCCCTTCAGGCCGATGTCCGCGACCTGGGTGCGGGCGCAGGCGTTCGGGCAGCCGTTGAGGTGGATGGAGATGTCGGCGTCGAAGTCCCGAAGCCGCTCCTCCAGCCGGGCCACGAGCTCCTCGCCGCGGGCCTTCGTCTCGACGATCGCCAGCTTGCAGTACTCGATCCCGGTGCAGGCCATCGTGCCGCGCCGCCAGGCCGACGGCTGCGCCTCCAGCCCGATCTCCCGCAGCTGCCGCACCAGCGAGTCCGTCCGCTCCGGCGCCACGTCGAGCACCAGCAGCTTCTGGTACGGGGTGAGCCGCACCCGGCCGCTGCCGTGCGCCTCGACCACGTCGGCGAGCCGGGCGAGCTGCCCGCCGGAGACCCGCCCGACCACCGGGGCGGCCCCGACGTAGTGGCGCCCGTCGCGCTGCGGGTGCACGCCGATGTGGTCCACCGGCTTCTCCGGCAGCTCCGGGGCCGGCCCGTCGAGCAGGGCGCGACCCAGGTACTCCTTCTCCAGCACCTCGCGGAACTTCGCCACGCCCCAGTCGGCGACCAGGAACTTCAGCCGCGCCCGGTTGCGCAGCCGGCGGTAGCCGTAGTCACGGAAGATCCCGACCACGCCGGCCCAGACGTCCGGCACCTCGGCCAGCGGCACCCAGACGCCGAGCCGCTGGGCCAGCATCGGGTTGGTGGACAGGCCGCCGCCCACCCAGACGTCGAACCCCGGGCCGTGGTCCGGGTGGTCGACCCCCAGGAACGCGATGTCGTTCGCCTCGTACGGGGTGTCGACCAGCCAGGAGATGGAGGTCTTGAACTTGCGCGGCAGGTTGGAGAACTCCTTGTCGCCGACGTAGCGGCGGACGATCTCGTCGACCGCCGGCGTCGGGTCGACCAGCTCGTCGCGGGCGACGCCGGCGACCGGGCTGCCCAGCACGACCCGGGGGCAGTCGCCGCACGCCTCGGTGGTCTGCAGGCCGACGGACTCCAGTCGGCGCCAGATCTCCGGCACGTCCTCGACCCGGATCCAGTGGTACTGGATGTTCTGCCGGTCGGTGATGTCGGCGGTGTCCCGGGCGAACTCGCGGGAGATGTCGGCGACCACCCGCAGTTGCGCCAGGCTGAGTTCGCCCCCGTCCACCCGGACCCGGAGCATGAAGAACTCGTCCTCCAGCTCGTGCGGCTCCAGCACGGCCGTACGCCCGCCGTCGATGCCCGCCTTGCGCTGCGTGTAGAGCCCCCACCAGCGGAACCGGCCGCGCAGGTCCTGCGGGTCGATCGAGGCGAACCCGCGGTGGGCGTAGATGTTCTCGATCCGGGCCCGTACGTTCAGCGGGTCGTCGTCCTTCTTGATCCGCTCGTTGGCGTTGAGCGGCTCGCGGTGACCGAGCGCCCACTGGCCCTCGCCGCGCGGGCGGCGCGGGGCCCGGGCCGGTCTGGGGGCAGTCGGGTCCCCGGCCCGGGCCGGAATGCTGCTGACCGCCATGGCGGCGTCCTCCGTTGTCTGCGGTGCCTCGGGATGCGCGGGCGCGGCGGCCGGCCCGTCGGAACGGGCTGGGGACAACGGTGTCGGAACAGCCGGCGCGAGGGCGCGCCCGAGACAGATTGGTCGGGCGTCGTCAGTGGGCCGGACAGATCGCGCTGCGCACGCGGCCGTAGTCGACGTGGCGGCGGGCCACGAAGCGGCGGACGACAGCGGCGGTCATGGAAGTCATGCTGCCACACCCACCGGGGGCCGGCCAACGAGCGCGTGCGTGATCCCACATCACGGGCCACGCCCGCCGGCCGCCCCGGACCCCGCTCGGCGGGCGGGAGGCGACAACTTCGGGGAAGTAGTGCCCTCCTCGCCCGGGGAGGCCACTACTTGCAGAAAGTTGTGCGATCTCCGGCGCGACGCACGGGGTGGGCGGAGGTGTGGAAGGCTCGGCCGCGTGGGCAGATTGTCCGGAAAGTGGCGGTCCCGGAGGGCCGGCGCGGAGCGCCCCCGACCGGCGCGCCCGCCTATGGAGCCGGCCCGTACGGCGCGGGCCCGTGCGGAGCGGGCAGGCACCGGGCGGCTGCCGCCGGATCGGCCCGACGCGGAGCGCTTCCGGCCGGATCGGCCCCGCCGGCCGTTGCCGATCTGGCCGTGGCCGGCGCTGCTGACCCTGCTGGTGACCGCTGCCGGGATCGACCGCGCCCAACCGTGGCGGGACGAGTTGGCCACCTGGAGCGCGGCCACCCGGCCGGTGGACGACCTGGTCCGGCTGGCCGGCACCATCGACGCCGCCACCGGCCCCTACTACCTGTTCATGCACGCCTGGGTCGCGGTCGCCGGCGATTCCGTGACCGCGCTGCGGCTGCCCGCCGCACTGGCCATGTCCGCCGCGGCCGGACTGACCGCGGTCCTCGGCCAGCGGCTCGTCGACGCCCGCGCGGGGCTGCTCGCCGGGCTGCTCCTCGCGGTGCTTCCGGGCACCTCCCGCTACGGCCAGGAGGCCCGACCGTACGCGCTGGCCACGTTCCTCGCGGTGCTGGCGACGCTGCTGCTGGTCGAGGCGCTGCGCCGGCCCGGACGGGCGCGCTGGACGGGGTACGCCGCCGCCGTCGCCGCGCTCGGGCTGACCCACCTGATCGCCCTCACCCTGCTCGCCGCGCACGCGGTCGCGGTGCTCGCCGCTCGCCGCCCGCCCGGGCGGACCGGCGAGCCGCCGGCAAACGTCACGGGCGGCCCCGCCGGAACGGGCGGCCCCGCCGGAACGGGCGGCCCCGCCGGAACGGGCGGCCCCGCCGGAACGGGCGGCCCGTCACCAGCCCGCCGCACACCGGGGCGGACCGAACCGGCGACGGACGCCGCGGGCGACCTCGCCGGGGCGGGCGGCCCGACGGGAGCCGCGTCGTGGCGCCGGCCACTGTGCTGGGCACTCGCCCTGGTGCCGGCCGCGCTGCTGGTGACCCCGCTGGTGCTGCTGGCCGTGGGCCAGCGGTCCCGGCAGCTCGACTGGGTCGACCCGGTCCGGCTGACCGACCTGACGGCGTTGCCGGGCGGGGTGGCGCAGAGCGGCACGGTGGGCGGACTGCTGGTCGGCCTCGCCGCGCTCGGGGCGGCCCGGCTGGGCCGGCGCGCCCTGCTGCCCGGATGCGCGGTGCTGCTGCCGGTGCTGCTGGTCTTCGCCGCCGGCGCCGTCGTACCTCTCTGGGTGCCCCGCTACCTGGTCTTCGTCGTGCCGTTCGGCTGCCTGCTCGCCGGCGCGGCGCTGGCGACGGTGCGGTTGCCGGCCGCGCTGGCCGTGGTGGCCCTGGCCGGGCTGCTCGGCCTGCCGGACCAGGCGGCGCTGCGCAGGACCCACGAATGGCCACGCACCGCCCCGGTCGACTACCGGGGGGCGGCCCGGGTCGTCACCGACGGTCAGCGGCCGGGTGACGCCGTCGTCTACTCGCCCCGGGAGAGCTGGCTCTTCCTCGACCTCGGCATCGCCTACCACCTGGGCGACGGGCGCCCCCGCGACGTGCTGGTGGCGCAGGACCAGGTTCGCCGGGGCGACCTGTGGGCCGCCGAGTGCGACCGGCCGGCCGAGTGCCTGGCCGGCGCGGAGCGGATCTGGCTGATCGTGGCCGGCCGCCGGGACGACCCGCTGTCCGCCGTGCCCGGCGCCAAGGGCGACGCGCTGCGCGCCGGCTTCACCGTCGAACGGGTCTGGCCGCGCCCCGGCCTGACCGTCGCCCTGCTCACCCGCTGACGCCTGCGGGTCCGTCCGCGCCTGCGGCGCCGCCCACGACGGGTCAGCCGGTGGAGCGGCCCTCGGGGGCGCTGCGGGCCAGCGGGACGACGAGCGTTGCCTCGGTGCCGCCGTTCGCGCCGTCGCGCAACTCGATGGTGCCGCGCAGCTCGCCGGTGACCAGCGCCCGGACGATCTGCAACCCCAGGTTTCCGCCCCGCTCGGCATCGAAGTCGGGCGGCAGCCCGCGCCCGTTGTCGGTCACCGAGACGTGCAGCATCTTCCGGAACCGGTGCGCCGACACCACCACCTCGGGCGCCGCGCCGGCCGGGCCGGCCGCGTCCGGCGCGCCGGTCGGCTCGGCGGCCGGCGGGAACCCGTGCTCGACGGCGTTGAGCAGCAGTTCGTTGAGGACCATCACCAGCGAGGTGGCGACCTCGGCGGGGAGCACCCCGAAGCTGCCCATCCGCCGCATCCCGACCGTCGACTCGGTCGCCGCCACCTCGGTCGCGGCGCTGGCCACCCGGTCCACGATGCCGTCGAACTCGACCGCCTCGTCGCTGGACATGGAGAGGGTCTCGTGCACCAGCGCGATGGAGGCGACCCGGCGTACCGACTCCTCCAGGGCGACCCGGGCCTCCGGCATTGACACTCGGCGGGCCTGGAGGCGCAGCAGCGCGGCGACCGTCTGGAGGTTGTTCTTCACCCGGTGGTGGATCTCCCGGATGGTGGCGTCCTTGGTGATCAGGGCGCGGTCGCGGCGGCGTACCTCGGTGATGTCACGGACCAGCACCAGCGCGCCGATCGGCACCCCGGCGGGCATCAGCGGCAGGGCCCGGGTGAGCATCGTCGCGCCGCGGGCGTCGATCTCCCGGCGGGGCGGCGCCTCGCCACGCAGCGCGGCGAGGATGCCGTTCGCCGCGTCCGTCCCCTCCAGCGGGTCGCCGGCCAGCCGGCGGTGCAGCGCCGCCAGGTCCTCGCCCACCAGGTGCGAGGCGTAGCCCAGCCGCCGGTACGCCGACTGCGCGTTCGGGCTGGCGTAGGTGACCTTGCCGCCGGCGTCGAGCCGGACCAGCCCGTCGCCCACGCGCGGGGCCGAGGTGGTCTCCCCCGGGTGGCGCGGCGGCGGGAAGGTGCCGTCGGCGATCATCTGCGCCAGGTCGTCGGCGGTGGTGAGGTAGTTCAGCTCCAACTGGCTCGGGGTGCGCGCGGTGGAGAGGTTGGTGTCCCGCCCCACCACGGCGATCACCTCGCCGGCCTCGCCGTCGGCGGTGCGCAGCCGGACCGGGATCGCCTCGTGTCGGGCGGGCACGTCGCCGTACCAGACGGGGTCGCCCTCCCGCCAGATCCGGCCCTGCCGGTGGGCCACCTCCAGGTGGGCCACCTCCGGCCCGCCGACGATCCGCCCCACCTGGTCGTCCAGGTACGCGGTGGGGGCGGTCGTCGGCCGGACCTGGGCGACGCAGAGGAAGGTCCCGTCGGCGTCCACGGGCACCCAGAGCAGCAGGTCGGCGAAGGACAGGTCGGACAGCAACTGCCAGTCGCCGGCGATCCGGTGCAGGTGGTCGATGTCGGCCGGGCGGAGACGGGTGTGCTCCTCGGCGAGGTCGCGCAGCGTGGACACGCTGACCAGCGTGCCACGCCGGGCGTCACATCGTCGCGGTGACCTTCTTCAGCCCTCGGGGCGCGTCCGGGTCCTCGCCCCGGGCCAGCGCCAGCGCCAGCGCCAGGCGCTGCAGCGGCAGGATGTCCAGCAGCGGGGCGTACCGCTCGTCGACCTCGGGGACGGCCATCCGGGTGGCGCCCTCGACGTCGGCGGAGCCGACCACCACCACGTCGGCGCGGCGCTCGCCGAGCCGGGGCAGCACCTCGCCCATCGACCGGCCGCCCGGCCCGGAGCCGACCACGGCCAGGACCGGCACGTCCGGGTCGGTCATCGCGAGGGGACCGTGCAGCAGGTCGGCGCCGGAGAACGCGAGCGCCGGCAGGTAGGAGGTCTCCATCAGCTTCAGCGCGGCCTCGCGGGCGGTCGGGTACGCGTACCCCCGGCCGGTGGTGACGAGCTGGCCGGCGAACCGGTAGCGGGGCGCGAGCTGGGCCGGGGTCTGGTCCTCCAGGGTGCGGGCCGCCAGCTCGGGCAGGGCGGCGAGGGCGTCGCGCTCGTCGGCGGGCAGCGCGCCGTCGCCGGCCCGGATGCCCTCGACGAGCATCAGCAGGGCGAGCAGCTCGGCGGTGTACGTCTTGGTGGCGGCCACCGCGCGCTCGTGCCCGGCGGCGATGTCGACGGAGAGCTCGGCGACGTCGGCCAGCGGGGAGTCGGGCGCGTTGGTGACGGCCAGGGTCAGCGCGCCGGAGGCGCGGGCGGTGCGGAGCACCTCGGCGAGGTCCGGCGAGCCGCCGCTCTGGCTGACGCCGACGACCAGCGCGTCGGAGAGGTCCGGGCGGGCGCCGTAGACGGTGACGGCGCTGGGCGAGGCGAGCCCGGCGGGCAGGCCGAGCCGGATCTCGGTCAGGTACGCCCCGTAGAGGGCGGCGTGGTCGGAGGTGCCCCGGGCGGTGAAGACCACGTGCCGGGGTCGGCGCTCCGCGATGACCGCCGCCACCCGGGCGATGGCCCCGGCGTGTTCGGCGGAGAGCAGCCGGGCGTAGCCCGCCGGCTGCTCGTCGATGTCGGCGGCCATGCCAGCCCCTGCACGCGTCACGGAAACTCCTCCCACTGCGCGATTGCCGCGCGTTTCCTGCTCAGTCTTGCACCTTTGATCTGATCAGAGCAATCGAACGAGCAGTAGTGCGCAGTTGATCACCATGTCGGTGCAACATCACCTACGCTTGCCCGGCCCACCGCAGCACCGAGAGCGAGAGGACGACGTGGCCGAGGACGACCGGGCGCTGCCCGCGGCGGAGGAACTTGCCCTGGCCCGGCTCGCCATGGACGCCGGCGACCTGGAACACGCGGCCGGCCACGTCGCCGCCGCGCTGGCCCAGGCCCCGACCCTGCCCGAGGTGCACGAGACCCTCGCCCGGCTCGCCGCCGCCGACGGCGACGGCGGGGTGGAGCTCTTCCCGCTGCACCACCACGCCTTCGTCGGCGCCGTGGTCGCCCGCGCCCACCTGCTGGCCGCCGCCGGCCGGCCCGCCGAAGGGCTCGACCTGCTGGTCGCGGCGACCGGGCACGCGCCCGGGACGGACTGGGCCGGCGTGCCCTGGGTGACCGCGCCGGAACTCGCCGAGCGCCTCGAACCGGACCGGACCGCCCGGATCCTCATGCAGGTCTGCGCCGCCGTGCCCGACCCGGCGCCGCGGGCCGACCGGGCGGCGCTGGCCCCCTACCTGGCGCTGGCCCGCAACGCGGTCACCGTCCACGCCGAGCACGGCCTGCTGCTGGGCGCGGCGTCCGCGCTGGCCCGACGGGTCGGCGAGGTCGCCCTGGCCATCCGCTGGGCCGCCCGGGGCGTACGCGCTGAGCCGTCGAAGATCGGCGAGGTGTGGCTGGGGTACGCGTACCGCAGCGCCGGCCGCACCCGGGAGGCGCTGGCGGCGCTCGGCCGTGCCGTGGGGCACGACCCCGACGACCTCGCCGTGTACGCCGACATCGCCGGCACCCTCGCCGACAACGGGCGACTCGACGAGGCGCTCGACTGGATCGACCGTGCCCTCGCCCGGGACCCCACGTTCGACTGCGCCGTGCACACCGCCCACCGGCTGCGGTACCAGCGCGACGGCGACGTGGCGCACCTGGTCGCGCTCGCCGACTTCGTCCGGGACCACCCCGACGACACGCACGAGCACGGCGACCTGGCCGAGTGCTGCCGCGGCCGGGCCTGGCTCGGGCAGGTCACGCCGGCCACCGGTGCGGTGGTGGAGGCGGTGCGCCAGGCCGTCGCCGACGACCACGGCGGCGCCGGCGCCGCCGTGCTGCTGGACTCGCCCGCGCCGCCGAGCGCGCTGCGTACCGTCGCCACCGTCGTGCCCGCGATGCGGGTCGAGGTGGCCGACGTGCCCGACCCGGACCCGCGCGAGCCCCGACGGTCGGACGGCCGGCAGCTCTGGCGCTGGGACGGGACGGCCGTCGTGCCCGCGGTGCCGGCGCCCTCGGCGGAGGCCGTCGCCCGGCTGCGGCAGCTCGCCCACCCCGCGTGGCCGCACCCCCCGGCGGCGTACGACGCGGCGGTCGGCCTGGCCACCCTGGACCTGGCCGACCTGCTCGGCCTGCTGGCGCACCCGCCGGACGCGCCGCCCACCGCGCTGGGCCGGGTGCTCGGGCAGGATCCCTCGCTCTGGGTGCGCTGCGTCCAGGTGTGGGCCTGCCTCGGCCTGCTGCACCACCGCACGGACGAGCCGTGGGCGGAGTCGGCCCGCCGCCGGGTGCTGCTGGACCTGGTCTGGGGCGTCGAGGACTGGACCACCGAGGCGGCGCTGTTCGCCATGGTCACCGCCGCCTGGGTCGACCCGGCGGTCCGCCCCGACGTGGCCCGGGTGGTGGCCGAGCGGTTGGCGGACGTCGCGGCGGTGGCCCGGGTCCGACCGGTGCCGATCGCGGCGTCCCTGGCCCACCTGGCCCTGGCCACGCCCGCCCTGGACGCGGAGACGGTCGCCCTGGCGACCTCGCTGGCCGCCGTGCGCCCGGTCCCCCGCCCCCGCGACCCCGGTTCCCGCCTGCGCCGTCTCTGGCGTCGCCTGACCGCCACCCTCCGC
>NZ_JBPQTP010000058.1:0-41410 GCF_051386395.1 Micromonospora sp. URMC 106 | reverse complement strand
CCCCCCCCCCCCCCCCCCCCCCCCCCCCCCCCCCCCCCCCCCCCCCCCCCCCCCCCCCCCCCCCCCCCCCCCCCCCGGGCCCGGTCGGCCGGTGTGGTCAGATCCCGCAGGTCGGGGCGGACCAGGACCGGCTCGGCGTGTTGCCCAGGTGGGTGTGGTCGTTGTGCCCCGGGTAGCCGGGGCCGAGGATGTTGCTGAAGCCGTGGTACCGGGCCTGCTGGGCGAGCCGGCACAGTGAGTGCGACCCGACGAGGTCGACCCCGTCGCCGTAGAGGTGCCGGCTGTTGGCGGCCCCGCCGACCGCGTTGTTGCAGGCGTAGCTGCGGAATCCGCTGCTGATCTGGAGCAACTGGTCGCCCATGGCGTGCCGCATGGCCTGGAGCTTCCACATCGACACCCGCGCGTTGAAGCGGGCGGTGGTGGCCGACACCGCGCCGCCGGACCAGTCGCTGTTGCACCTGTTCCACTCGGCGTAGCTGAAGTTGACCGGGGTGCAGTCGTCGTCCTGGAGCGCGTAGATCTTGTTGAAGGTCAGCGGGCCGGCGACGCCGTCGGCGCCCAGCCCGTACGCCTGCTGGAAGCGGATGACGGCGGACCGGGTGGCGGGGCCGAACACCCCGTCGAGGCCGAGCACCGTGCCGTAGTCGGGGTAGCCGGAGACCCGGATCTGGAGTTGCCGGACGTCCTCGCCGGACATCCCCTGGGACAGGGTGCGTCCCCAGGTGTAGCAGCCGTCGGCGTGGGCCGCGCCGGCGGTGAGGGTGACGCCGACCACGGTCGTGGCGGCGGTCAGCACGAGCGCCGCGAGAATCCTGCCGAGCCGTCGGATCACGAGAGCCTCCATCGGTGTATGGAAGTAGTTCGATGGATGGAAGTTTCAGTGTTGGCGTTCGTTTCGTCAACAACTTCCGGCCACGGGTTCCCGGCGGCGGGCCTCGCCGGTCGTCGGGCGGGTCCGTAGGATCGGCGTGTGACAGGGGCGGAACGGCACACGGACAGCGGCATGGCCGACGGCCTGGAGCGGCTCTGGACGCCGCACCGGATGACCTACATCTCGGGCGGGGACCGCCCGAAGGACGGCCACGAGAGCGGCTGCCCGTTCTGCCTGGCCCCGGGACTGCCGGCGGCGGAGAGCCTGGTCGTCGCGCGCGGCGCGCACGTCTTCGTCGTGCTCAACCTCTACCCCTACAACCCGGGCCACCTGCTGGTCTGCCCCTACCGGCACGTCGCCGACTACACCGACCTCGACGGGCCGGAGACCGCCGAGCTGGCGTCGTTCACCCAGACCGCCATGCGGGTGATCCGCAAGGTCAGCAACGCCCACGGGTTCAACCTCGGCATGAACCAGGGCGGGGTGGCCGGGGCGGGCATCGCCGCCCACCTGCACCAGCACGTCGTGCCCCGCTGGGGCGGGGACGCCAACTTCATGCCCGTCATCGGCCGCACCAAGGTGCTGCCGCAGCTGCTCGGCGACACCCGGGAGCTGCTCGCCCGCGCCTGGCCCGCCTGACCGTCCGGCCCCGCTCGGCCGGTGTCCGCCTGGCCGCCGGGCCCCTGCGCTCCGGGCCCTCCGGGCCCTCCGGGCCCTCGGCGCGATCCGTGCGGCGTGGGCTGCCCGGCGCGGGCCGTGTCGCCGGGCACCGGCCGGCGGCCCGCCGCCCGCCGACGGCGCGGGCTTCGGCCCCCCGCGCGTGCCGGAGGTGGCACGATGCGTCGATGGCAGTCAGCACGCGGACGTTGGGCCGCAGCGGCGTCGAGGTCAGCGCCCTCGGCATGGGATGTTGGGCGATCGGCGGCCCGTGGTCCGCGGGCACCCAGCCGCTGGGCTGGGGCGCCGTCGACGACGAGGAGTCGGTCCGGGCGGTCCGGCGCGCGCTGGATCTCGGCGTCACCCTCTTCGACACCGCCGACACGTACGGGGCGGGGCACTCCGAGCGGATCCTGGGCCGGGCGCTCGCCGGCCGGCGGGACGAGGCGGTGATCGCCACCAAGTGGGGCTACACCTTCGACGAGGCGACCCGACAGGCCACCGGCGAGGACGCCTCCCCGGCGCACCTGCGGCGGGCGGTGCGGGACTCGCTGCGCCGGCTGGGCACCGACCGGATCGACCTCTACCAGCTGCACCTGGCCGACCTGCCGGTGCCCCGGGCCGAGGCGCTGGTCGGCACGCTCGAAGAGCTGGTCGGCGACGGCCTGGTCCGGGCGTACGGCTGGAGCACCGACCGCCCCGACCGGGCCGCCGCGTTCGGTCAGGGCGCCCCGCACGCCACCGCCGCGCAGCACGCCCTGTCGGTGCTCCGGGACGCCCCCGAGATGCTCGCCGTCTGCGACAAGTACGACCTGGCCAGCGTCGTCCGGGGACCGCTCGGGATGGGCCTGCTCACCGGCAAGTACACGGCCTCCTCCACGTTGCCCCGCGACGACCTGCGCGGGGCCGCGCCGGGCTGGCTGGAGTGGTTCCGCGGCGGGCGGCCGGCACCGGAGTGGCTGCGCCGGGTCGCCGCCGTGCGCGCGGCGCTGACCGCGGACGGGCGCACCCTGGCCCAGGGCGCGTTGGGCTGGATCTGGACGCGCAGCGGCCGTACCGTCCCGATCCCCGGCTGCCGCACCGTCGCCCAGGTCGAGGAGAACGCCGCCGCCCTGCGCTGGGGTCCGCTGCCGCCGGACCAGTTCGCCGAGGTGGAACGCCAGCTCGCCGCCCTCCGCGCGGCGGCGCTGCGGTCGGCCGACCGCCCCTACTGGCCCAGCCCCACACTCCCGGCCATCCACCCGTGACCCCGCCGCCCGGCGTCCGCCAGCTCCTACGGTCGAGGGGCCGGACCGCCGGGCGGGGGCGCGACCCCGACCCGGTCCGCGACCGCACCGCCGGGAACGGGCGCGGCCTCGCGTGGGGGCGTGGGTCAGGGGTGGGGAGTGTGTTCCTTGCGGATCTGCTCGGCCAGGTGGGCGGGCATCGGGTCGTAGCGGACGAAGCGGCGGCGGAACGTGCCCGTGCCCGACGTCATGGAGCGCAGCTCGACCGCGTAGCGGAGCAGTTCCGTGGCGGGCACCTCGGCGCGGACCAGGGTGCGCCCCTCGGCGTCGGTGTCCGGCTCGGTGCCGAGCACCCGGCCGCGCCGCCCGGACAGGTCGCCCATCACCGCGCCGACGGCCGAGTCGGGCACCCGAATCACCACCTCGTCCACGGGCTCCAGCAGCGCCGGCTGGCCCTTCTCCGCGGCGTCGCGCAGCGCCAGCGCGCCGGCGGTCTGGAAGGCCGCGTCGGAGGAGTCGACGCTGTGCGCCTTGCCGTCGAAGAGCGTCACCCGCAGGTCCACCACCGGGTGACCGGCGACCAGGCCGCGCTCCATCTGGGCGCGGACGCCCTTCTCCACCGAGGGGATGTAGTTGTGCGGCACCGCCCCGCCGACCACCCGGTCGACGAACTCGAAGCCGCCGCCGGGCGGCAGGGGCTCGACCTCGATGTCGCAGACCGCGTACTGGCCGTGGCCGCCGGACTGCTTCACGTGCCGGCCGTGCCCCTTGGCCGCGACGGTCAGCGTCTCGCGCAGCGCGACCCGGACCGGCTCGGTGTCCAGTTCCACCCCGCCCGCGCGCAACCGCTCCAACACCACGTCGGCGTGCGCCTCGCCCATGCACCAGAGCACCAGCTGGTGGGTCTCCGGGTTGCGTTCCAGCCGCATGGTCGGGTCGCCCGCGACGAGGCGCGCCAGGTTGCGGGCGAGGGCGTCCTCGTCGGCGCGACTGCGGGCCACCACGGCGACCGGCAGCAGCGGCTCGGGCATCTCCCAGGGGGCGACCAGCAGCGGGTCGTCCTTGGCCGAGATGGTGTCGCCGGTCTCCGCGCTGCCCGACTTGGTGAGCGCGCAGATGTCGCCGGCCACGCAGGCGCCCACCTCGCGCAGGCTCGCGCCCAGCGGGGAGTAGATGTGCCCCACCCGCTCGTCGGCGTCGTGGTCGGGGTGGCCGCGCTCGGCCATGCCGTGCCCGGAGACGTGCACGGTCTGCTCGGGGCGCAGGGTGCCGGAGAAGACCCGGACCAGCGAGACGCGCCCGACGTGCCGGTCGACGGTCGTCTTGACCACCTCGGCGACCAGCGGGCCGTCCGGGTCGCAGTCCAGCGGCGGGCGGGGGGAGCCGTCCACCCCGGCGACCGCCGGCAGCTCGTGCTCCAGCGGCGACGGGAAGCCGGCGGTGAGCACCTCCAGCAGCGCGTCCAGCCCGACGCCGGTCTCGGCGCAGACCGGCACCACCGGGTAGAAGTGGCCGCGGGCGACCGCCTTCTCCAGGTCGTCGACGAGCACGTCGGTGCCGATCTCCTCGCCGGCGAGGTAGCGGTCCATCAGGGACTCGTCCTCGCTCTCGGCGATGATGCCCTCGATCAGCTCGTTGCGGGACTCGACGATGGCGGGCAGGTGCTCCGGGTCCGGCTCGCGCACGTCGGCGGGCAGGCCGGCGGTGTAGTCGAAGACCCGGCGGGTGATCAGGCCGAGCAGGCCGACGGTGGAGACCCCGTCGTCGCCGAGCATCGGCAGGTAGAGGGGGAGCACGTTGTCGCCGAAGACCCGCTGGCAGAGCGCCACCGCCTCGTCGAAGTCGGCGCGCGGGTGGTCCAACCGGGAGACGGCGACGGCCCGGGGCATGTCGACCGCCGCGCACTCCTCCCACAGGGCGGCGGTGGCGGCGTCCATGCCGTCGACGGCGGAGACCACGAACAGCGCCGCGTCGGCCGCCCGCAGCCCCGCCCGCAACTCGCCCACGAAGTCGGCGTAGCCGGGCGTGTCGAGCAGGTTGACCTTGATCCCGTCGTGCAGCAGCGGCGCGCAGGCCAGGCTCACCGAGCGCTGCTGGCGTACGGCCGCCGGGTCGTGGTCGCAGACGGTGGTGCCGTCGGTGACGGTGCCGGCCCGGCCGATCGTGCCGGTCGCCGCGAGCAGCGCCTCGACCAGGGTCGTCTTGCCCGCTCCGGAGTGCCCGACGAGCACCACGTTGCGGATCCTGCCGGGCTCGGTCACCACCGGCGCGCCGCCGGCGACCCCCTTCTCCTGACTTTTCTGCGCCATGGGGCGCACCTCCCTCAGCCGGTGGTTGGTGGCGACCGCCGCGCGCGACGGGGAAGCGGCCCGAGCGGGTTCCGCGGCGATATCCTCCGGTGCTTCGCTGGGTTGCGGGTAATCAACGGGCGGGCGGGTGAGCTGGCTCACCTTCCCGGCTCGATCACACACCCGTTGCGGGGCCGGCACAAGACTCCGCCCTGCGCGCGTCGCCTGACCGGCCGTACCGGCGGTGGCGGGCGGACCGTTATCGTGGGACCGCCATGGCGAAGATCTTCCAAGTGACGGCCCGCGCGGGGATGACCCGCGTCGTCGAGCCGGTCGCACGCGGCCTGCTCCGAGCGGGCGTAACCCCCAACGCGGTCACCGTGGCGGGCACCCTCGGGGTGCTCGTCGGTGCGCTCGGCTTCGGTGCCCGCGGTCATCTGGTCGCCGGGGCCCTGATCGTGACCGTGTTCGCGCTCACCGACCTGCTCGACGGGACGATGGCCCGGATGAGCGGCGGCTCCACCCGGTTCGGCGCGTTCCTCGATTCGAGCATGGACCGGATCGCCGACAGCGCGGTCTTCGGCGCGGTGGCGTACTGGCTCGCCACCGAGCACGACCATTCGGGTGTCGCCGCCGCGCTGCTCTGCCTGGCCGCCGGCGGGCTGGTCTCCTACGTCAAGGCCCGCGCGGAGGGGCTCGGCATGACCTGCAACGTGGGCATCGCCGAGCGCACCGAGCGGCTGCTCATCGTCGGCGTCGGCGGGCTGCTCACCGGCGTCGGCGTCCGGCCCGCGCTGGAGATCGCGCTCTGGCTGCTCGCCGCCGTGTCGATCTTCACCGTCGGCCAGCGGATGGCGCACGTGTACCGCCAGGCCCAGCGGGTGCACACCCCGGGCGGACAGGGGTGAGCGCGACACGCGCGAGTCGGCCACGGCCGGAGGGCCGGCGCCGGTGAACCTCACCGAACTCGGCTACGTCGCCGGGTGGCGCGTGATCCGCGCGTTGCCCCGGCCCGTCGTGGCCGCGGCGTTCCGCGCGGGCGCCGACCGCGCCCACCGCCGCGGCGGCGGGGGTACGGCCCGACTGCGCGCGAACCTGCGCCGGGTCGTCGGCCCCGACCTGCCGGAGGCCGAACTCGACGAGCTGGTCCGCCGCGGCCTGCGCTCGTACGCCCGGTACTGGATGGAGGCGTTCCGGCTGCCCTCGCTCAGCCGGGCGGAGATCCTGGCCGGCTTCCGGCTCGACGGCGAGGAGCTGCTCGCGGCCGACGTGGCCGCCGGCCGGGGCGCGGTGGTGGCGCTGCCGCACGCCGGCAACTGGGACGCCGCCGGCGCCTGGGTCGCGGCGACCGGCTGGCCGATCACCACCGTTGCCGAGCGGCTCAAGCCCGAGGGGGTCTACCAGCGGTTCCTGGCCTTCCGGCGGAGCCTGGGCATGGAGATCCTGCCCACCCACGGCGGCGACCGGCCCGCGTTCGACGTGCTGGTCGACCGGGTCCGGGCCGGCACGGTGGTGCCCCTGCTGGCCGACCGGGACCTCTCGGCCCGGGGGGTGGAGGTCGACTTCTTCGGCGGCCGGACCCGGATGCCGCCCGGGCCCGCCCTGCTCGCGCTGCGCACCGGGGCGCCCCTCTACGTCGCCTCGATGTGGTACGAGGCGGACACGGCCCGCGCCTCGATCGAGGGCCCGCTGCCGCTGCCCGGCCCCGAGGAGGGCCCGCTCGACCGGCGGGTCCGGTCGCTGACCCAGCGGGTCGCCGACGGTCTGGCGGCGGGCATCGCCCGGCATCCGGAAGACTGGCACATGCTGCAGCGGATGTGGCTGGACCAACGCGGCACGGGTGACGGCGCTACCGTGCCCTCCCCGGCCGCCGACGAGGCGTAAGGGAGGCGTTGCGGCGTGCGCATCGGCATCGTGTGCCCGTACTCCTTCGACGTGCCCGGCGGCGTGCAGAACCACGTCATGGACCTCGCCGAGGCGCTGATCGGCCTCGGGCACGAGGTGAGCGTGCTCGCCCCGGCCGACGAGGACTCCCCGCTGCCGCCGTACGTGGTGCCGGCGGGACGGGCGGTGCCGCTGCCGTACAACGGCTCGGTGGCCCGGATCGCCTTCGGCCCGGTCTCCACCGCCCGGGTGCGGCGGTGGATCATCCGGGGCGAGTTCGACGTGCTGCACGTGCACGAGCCGCTGACCCTGAGCCTGTCGCTGCTGGCGGTGCTCTCCGCCCGGGGCCCGGTGGTGGCCACCTTCCACACGGCGATGACCCGGTCGCGGGCGCTGGCCGCCGCGCAGGGCGTGCTCCAGATCGTGCTGGAGCGGATCACCGCCCGGATCGCGGTCAGCGCGCTGGCGCGCAAGGTGCAGGTCGAGCACATGGACGGCGGCGCGGTGGAGATCCCCAACGGGGTGGCCGTCGCGAAGTTCAGCCACGCGGCGCCGCTGCCCGGCTGGCCGGGGGAGTGCCTGCCCGGGCGGGGCGGGGCGATCGGCTTCCTGGGCCGCTTCACCGAGGCCCGCAAGGGCTTCCCCATCCTGCGCGACGCCTTCGTCGAGCTGGCCCGGCAGCGTCCCGGCCTGCGGCTGCTGGTGGCCGGCCCGGGCGACCCGGACGACCTGTACGGCCGGTTCCCGGTCGAGCTGCGCGACCAGGTGACCTTCCTCGGGCTGGTCAGCGAGGAGGACAAGGCGCGGATGCTGCGCAGCGTTCACCTGTACGTCGCGCCGAACACCGGCGGGGAGTCCTTCGGCATGATCCTCACCGAGGCGCTCGCGGCGGGCACCACCGTGGTGGCCAGCGACCTCGACGCGTTCCGCCGCGTGCTCGACGGGGGCCGGGCCGGCCGGCTCTTCCCGACCGGGGACCCGGCCGCGCTGCGTACCGCCCTGGCCGACCTGCTCGACGACCCCGCCGGCCGGGCCGCGCTGACCGCCTGCGGCGACCAGGTGGTGGCGACCTTCGACTGGCCGGTGGTCGCCCGCCGGGTCCTCGAGGTGTACGCGGCGGCGATCGAGGCCACCGACGGGCGGGTCATGGACACCGAATGGGTGGGGCTGGACTGACGATGTCGGGCATGTGGTGGGTGGTGGTCGCGGCCCTGGTCGTCGGGCTGGTCGCGGCGTACCTCGTCTGGACCGCCGGCCGGGTCGACCGGCTGCACGCCCGGGCGGAGCTGGCCGCCCGGGCGCTGGACGCCCACCTGCTGCGCCGGGCGGCGGCCGCCGCGGTCCTGGCCGAGCGGCGCTACGGCGTCGAGCTGTACGCGGCGGCGCGGATCGCGCTGGACGCCGGGCCGGACGAGCGGGAGGCCGCCGAGAACGACCTCACCCGCCAGTTGCGTGCCGTGGAGCTGGACCCGGCCGACCCGGACTGCGAGGCCGTGATCGCCGCCAGCCGGCGGCTCGCCCTGGCCCGCCAGGTGCACACCGACCTGGTCCGCGACGCCCGCGCGGCGCGTGGGCGTCCGCTGGTGCGGCTGTTGCGGATGGGACGCCGCCGGCCGTGGCCGCGCTACTTCGACATCGACGACCCCACCCTCACCGTCCCGGCCGACGTCCCGGCCGGCTGACGGGCGCGAAACCGGACAGAGCGCCCAATCGGGACGTGGCGCGCGGCCGGTGCGCCCCGCGGCATCGGGGTGGTGATGGCTGCCACAGGGCAGGCCACCGTGGGTCTGATTGGCTGTCGGTCGGGCGTTGGGGGCCGTCGTAGCATTTCCGCAGCCACCCCCCGAGCACGTTGAGGAGCGATAGCCCGTGCCCGAAACCACTGCCCAGAACGCCACCGCCAGCCCCGTCACCGGCACCGCCCGCGTGAAGCGCGGCATGGCCGAGATGCTCAAGGGCGGCGTGATCATGGACGTGGTCAACGCCGAGCAGGCCAAGATCGCCGAGGACGCCGGCGCCGTCGCGGTGATGGCGCTCGAGCGGGTGCCCGCCGACATCCGCGCCCAGGGCGGGGTGTCCCGGATGAGCGACCCCGACATGATCGACGGCATCATCAACGCCGTCTCCATCCCGGTGATGGCCAAGGCCCGGATCGGTCACTTCGTGGAGGCCCAGATCCTCCAGTCGCTCGGCGTCGACTACGTCGACGAGTCCGAGGTGCTGACCCCGGCCGACTACGCCAACCACATCGACAAGTGGGCCTTCACCGTCCCCTTCGTGTGCGGGGCGACCAACCTCGGCGAGGCCCTGCGCCGGATCACCGAGGGCGCGGCCATGATCCGCTCCAAGGGTGAGGCCGGCACCGGCGACGTCTCCAACGCCACCACCCACATGCGCCGGATCCGCCAGGAGATCCGCCGGCTGGGCTCGCTGCCCGAGGACGAGCTGTACGTGGCCGCCAAGGAGCTCCAGGCGCCGTACGAGCTGGTCAAGGAGGTTGCCGAGAACGGCAAGCTGCCGGTGGTGCTGTTCACCGCCGGTGGCATCGCCACCCCGGCCGACGCCGCGATGATGATGCAGCTCGGCGCCGAGGGCGTCTTCGTCGGCTCCGGCATCTTCAAGTCCGGCAACCCGGCGCAGCGGGCCGCGGCCATCGTCAAGGCCACCACCTTCCACGACGACCCGGACGTGCTGGCCAAGGTCTCCCGGGGCCTGGGCGAGGCGATGGTCGGCATCAACGTCGACGACATCCCGCAGCCGCACCGCCTGGCCGAGCGCGGCTGGTGACGTGCGGGGAAGGGCCCGTCCCGGACGCCGGAGGCAGCGGAAGGGCCTTTCGCCACCAGGAGAGGAGCGGCAGATGAGCGACGCACCCGTGATCGGCGTGCTCGCCCTCCAGGGTGACGTGCGCGAGCACGTCGCCGCCCTCGCCGCGGCGGGCGCGGACGCCCGCCCGGTGCGCCGTCCGCAGGAGCTGGACGCGGTCGACGGGCTGGTCGTTCCCGGCGGCGAGTCCACCACGATCAGCAAGCTCGCCGACATCTTCGAGATGCGCGAGCCGATCGACAAGCGGATCGCCGGCGGGATGCCGGTCTACGGCTCCTGCGCCGGCATGATCATGCTGGCCGCCGAGGTCCTCGACGGCCGGCCCGACCAGCGCGGCTTCGCCGGCATCGAGATGACCGTGCGGCGCAACGCGTTCGGCCGGCAGGTCGACTCGTTCGAGGCGCCGGTGGGGATCACCGGCGTCGAGGGCGGTCCGTTCCACGCGGTGTTCATCCGGGCGCCGTGGGTGGAGCGGGTCGGCGCCGGCGTCGAGGTGCTCGGCACGGTGACCGAGGGCCCGACCGCCGGGCGGATCGTGGCGGTCCGGCAGGGCAACCTGCTGGCCACCTCGTTCCACCCCGAGCTGACGGGCGACACGCGGGTGCACGCGTACTTCGTGGCGATGGTCCGGGCGTCCCGCTGAGCGGCGGCGACGGGTTCTCCGACCGGAGGGCCCGTCTGCTCAGCCGGCCACCGACCGCAGGTGCCCGGGCAGGCGACCCTGTAGCCGGTCCAACCCGGCCGCCGTCGCCGCGTCGGCGGGCAGGTGGACGATGAGACGTTGGTGGTCGCTGTCGGCGAACTCCAGCGTCTCGTAGGTCAGCCGCAGCAGCCCCACCTCCGGGTGCCGCAGCCCCCGCACGCCGGTGACCGGCGCGGCCACCGGCCGCCGCTGCCACCGCTGCGTGAACGGCACGCCGACCGTGCGGGCGAGCCGTTCGGCGAAGTCGTCGGTGGCGCGGTCGCCCTGGCGCAGCCGGTGCAGCTCGGCGACCTGGTGGTCGGCCAGCCGCGCCCAGTCGGAAAAGTGGTCGCGGGCGCGCTCGTCGGTCAGCACGAACCACACCAGGTTGGGGCGGTGACCGTCGAGCAGGCCCAGGGGACGGGCCAGCCGGTCGAAGGCATCGTTCCAGGCCAGCACGTCGCCGAGCCGGTTGAGCACGTACGCGGGGGAGTCCCGCAGCGCGTCGAGCACCGCGCGGACGGTCGGGCGGACGCCGCGGGACACCGCCGGCCGCTCGCCGGGGCACAGACCACGGCTGTGGTTGGCCGCCGCGAGCTGCCGCAGGTGCTCGCGGTCGGCGTCGTCGAGCAGCAGGGCGTCGGCGAGCGCGGCGAGGATCTCGGGCGACGGGCGGGTGTCGCGGCCCTGTTCCAGGCGGGTCAGGTACTCGACGCTGACCTGCGCGATCGTCGCCAGTTCGGCCCGGCGCAGCCCGGGTGTGCGCCGCCGGACGCCGGTGGCGAGGCCGACCTGCGCCGGCTGCACGGCCTCCCGGCGGCTGCGCAGGAACGCGCCCAACTCTCCGTCCATCACCGGGTCAGTCTGACAGCGGCCCGCGGACGGTGGGTGGCCCTGCCGGGGCCACCCTCGCGGCGGCCTCCCCACGCCGGCGAACCGGCCGCAGGCTCATCGGCATGGACAACGCACAGACAGCAGGGCCGGTTCGCATCGGCCTGATCGTGGGAAGCACCCGTCCCGGCCGGCGTGGGGCGGCGGTCGCCGGATGGGCCGGGGAGGTGGCGGCGGGGCACGAGGCGGTGCGCGCGGGCACCGCCGTCGTCGAGGTGCTGGACCTGGCGGAGCAGGCCCTGCCGCTGCTCGACGAGCCGGTGCCGGCGATGTTCGGCGACTACCGCAACCCGCACACCCGTCGCTGGTCCGCCGCGGTCGCGGCCTGCGACGCGTTCGTGTTCGTGACGCCGGAGTACAACCACTCCGTTCCGGCCGCGCTGAAGAACGCCATCGACTACCTCCACCCGGAGTGGAACGGCAAGCCGGCCGGGGTGCTCAGCTACGGCGTGCAGGGCGGCACCCGGGCCGGCGAGCACCTGCGGCAGATCCTGGCCGAGGTGCGGGCGGTGGTCGTGCCCACGGCGGCCGCCCTGACCGTCTTCACCGACTTCGACTTCTCCGGGGCGGATCCCGGCGACCCGACGGCACCGGGGCGGATCGCGCCGGCCGCCGAGCGGGCGGAGGCGCTGTCGGCGATGCTGACGGAGATCGTCACCCGGGCGCGCGCGCCGCGCTCCGACGACGACCTGGTCACGGCGGGCGGCAGCCCGGAGCGGATGGGATGAGCATGGAGACGATCCTGATCAACTACCGCGTCCGGGCCGAGCACCTGTCGGAGCACCTGCGCCTGCTCCGGGCCGTCCACGAGGAGGTGGCCCGGACCCGGCCGGCCGGGCTGCGGTACGTGACGCTCCAGCTCGACGACGAGCGGAGCTTCGTGGACATCGCCATGGCGCCCGAGCTGCCGGGGCCGCTGCCAGGGCTCGAGTCGTTCCGGCGCTACCGGCCCGGCCTGGAGGACCGGTGCGAACAGCGGTCCACGGCCGGGTTCACCGTGCTGGGGTCGTACGGCTTCGGGGCCTGACCCGCGCCGGCGCCTTCGCCCCGTCTGCCCTGGTCCGGGCGGGCGGGGCGGGGCGGCGACGCGCCGCGCGTGACAGTCGCGGGCCGGACGTCGGTAGGATTGCCGAGATTCGGCAGGGCCATCTGCCCGTCACGGCTTCCACCAGGGCTGACCGGCACCACCGCGTGCGCCGGCGGGAGCGGGGCGTGCGCGGTGCGGTCGAAGCAGACGGCGGGTAGCAACGGAGGTAACAGATGTCCGGCCACTCAAAGTGGGCGACGACCAAGCACAAGAAGGCGGTCATCGACGCCAAGCGCGGCAAGATGTTCGCCAAGCTGATCAAGAACGTCGAGGTCGCGGCCCGGACCGGCGGCGGTGACCCCGCCGGAAACCCGACGCTCTACGACGCCATCCAGAAGGCCAAGAAGAACTCGGTCCCCAACGACAACATCGACCGCGCGGTCAAGCGCGGCTCGGGCCTGGAGGCCGGCGGCGCCGACTACCAGACGATCATGTATGAGGGCTACGGCCCGAACGGCGTCGCGCTGCTCATCGAGTGCCTGACCGACAACCGCAACCGCGCGGCGACCGAGGTGCGCACCGCGCTGACCCGCAACGGCGGGTCGTTCGCCGACGCCGGCTCGGTGTCGTACATGTTCTCCCGCAAGGGCGTGGTGATCGTCCCCAAGGCCGGGACTACCGAGGACGACGTGATGATGGCGGTCCTCGACGCCGGCGCCGAGGAGGTCAACGACCTCGGTGAGGCGTTCGAGGTGGTCTCCGAGCCGACCGACCTGATCGCGGTGCGCACCGCGCTGCAGGACGCCGGCATCGAGTACGAGTCGGCCGAGTCGTCGCTGATCCCGAGCGTCAACGTCCCCCTCGACGAGGAGGGCGCGCGCAAGGTCTTCAAGCTGATCGACGTCCTGGAGGACTGCGACGACGTGCAGAACGTCTACGCGAACTTCGACGTCTCCGACGAGGTGATGGAGGCCGTCGGCTGACGCCTGGTGCCCGCCGCCGACCTCGCCGGGTAGCGACCTGGCGAGGTCCGGCGCGGGCCGGGCCCGCTGCCCCGCGCGTGGCCACCGCGCTGACGTCGGGGTGTTCGTCCGTTCGGACCTGAATTCCGGACGTTTGTTCGGTCCCGCGTGTTTTATGGTTGATCGCCCGGACTCCCGCCGTTCGGTACGTTCACCTAAGATCCTCCGCTGTTCGATCTTCTTTGAGCAACGGAGAGACATGCGCAGGACCCTCACCGCCGCGGCTGTCGCCCTGGCGATTCCCGTCCTGGCTGGCGCGGTCGTTTCGCCCGCCGCGACGGCGGGCGCGATGGCGACCCCGGGCCGCGGCCCGGCCTTCGGGACGTCGCGTCCGGCAGTGGCGTCACCGGACATGCCGGCGACGGTGTACGGCGGCGCGTGGCCCTCCGGCCACGTGCAGGGAGTGGCGGTCGACTGGAGCCGTGGCCACGTCTACTGGTCCTTCACGAACCTCCTGGTCAAGACGGATCTCGACGGCAGGGTCGTGGGGACGGTGACCGGCCTGACCGGCCATCTCGGCGACCTGGACCTCAACCCGGAGGACGGCCGCGTCTACGGCTCGCTGGAATACAAGGCGGAGCGGGCCTTCTACATCGCCATCTTCGACGTCACCCGGATCACCCGGACCGGGATGGACGCCGAGAAGGACGGGGTGATGACCACCGTCCACCTGAACGAGGTCGTCGAGGACTTCACGGCGGACCTGGACGGCGACGGCGTCTTCGACGGCGACACCGCGCAGACCGCCGACCACCGGTACGGCGCCAGCGGCATCGACGGGATCTCGTTCGGGCCGGCGCTGGGCAGCTCCGGCGGGCGGAACGTGCTGATGGTCGCCTACGGCATCTACCCGAACACCACGCGTACCGACAACGACCACCAGGTGCTGCTCGCCTACGACGTGCGGCGGTGGAGCCTCCTCGCCCGCCCGCTCAACCAGACCGCGCCGCACCGGAGCGGGCCCGGGCAGCCGTACGCCAAGGTCTTCGTCCGGACCGGGAACACCACCTTCGGCGTGCAGAACCTGGAGTACGACCGGCACACCCGCCGGTGGCTGATGGCGGTCTACCGGGGCAGCAAGCCGGAGTTCCCGAACTGGACGCTCTACGCGATCGACGGCACCGTCGCGCCGCAGACCGGTGTGCTCACCGGCCAGCCGGACGGCGCGACCGGGCGGATCGTCCCGCTGGCCCCGGCCGGGCTGACCCATCAGGCCACCGGGATCCGCGGCTGGGAGGGGCCGGGCAGCTTCGGTCTGGAGGCGCTCGGCGACGGGCGGTTCTACGTGGTCGCCAGCGGGACGACCACGGTGGACGGTCAGCGGCGACAGACCGGCACCGCCGTCCTCCAGCGGTGGACGGAGGCGTCGCCGAACCCCTTCGCCGCCCCCGGACCCGCCGTCGCGGGGCGCCGGCCCGCGGCGCGTACGGCGGCCTCCCGCTGACGTTCCGGCCGCCGGCGCAGACGTGGCGAGGGCGGTCGAGCCGGCCGTGCGGACACCCCGGGGTGCCGCAATCCCGGGCGGCGATGCCGGCGGCCGATAGGTTGGCGGAGTGGATCGTCCGGGTCGGGTGGAGCAGGACGGTGGACGGGTCGGGGTGGGGCGCCGCTTCAGCCCCGGCGACGTGGTCGTCCGGCGCGAGGTCCTGCACGGCGAGGTGTGGTTCGGCTGCCCGACCGTCTGCGTCGAGGACTCGCCCGACCGGCTGGTGCTCTACCTGCCGCCGGGCGCGGAGTTCGGCTTCCCGGAGGCCGGGCGGTTTCCGTGCGGCCGGCACCCGTGGCAGGTCGCCGGGCACCGGGCGTGGACCGGGCACGGCAAGCTGATGCTGCACCGCCCGGGCGAGGCGCACTCCGTGGACGTCTTCTGGACCGGTCCGGAGCGCGCCTTCGCCGGGTGGTACTTCAACCTCCAGGAGCCGTTCCGGCGTACCCCGATCGGAGTGGACACCCTGGACCACGAGCTGGACCTGTGGTGGCCGGCCGGCGCGGACCGCTACGTCTGGAAGGACGTGGAGATGCTCGCCCAGCGCCTCGAAGAGGGGCGTTATCCGGGGATGGCCGACGCGATCCGCGCCGAGGGCGACCGGATCGCGGCCCTGCTCGACGCGGGGGAGCGCTGGTGGGACGAGTCGTGGGCGTCCTGGCGGCCGGACCCGGCCTGGCCGGTGCCGGGCCTGCCCGCCGGCTGGGACAGCGTCCCCCCGGCCCGCTGACCCGGCGGTGCCCCGTCAGGACCCGCCGAGGCGGGGCATGACCGGGCGGACCGCCACCGGGCTGCCCGGCCGGCCGCCGGCACGCGACGCGTACTCCGGGACGCCCACGCAGGTGAAGAGCAGCGCCGCGAGGTCGTCCGGCTCGCCGAGCAGGCCCGGGACCTCGGAGTCGAGGAAGGTCATCCCGGAGGCCCCGGCGCCCAGGGCGTACGCCGCCAGGTGCAGCCGGCCCTCGACCAGCCCGGCGGCGAGCTGGGCGTCGCGGTAGCCACGGTCGTCGAGCGTCGACAGCGGCGCGGCCGCGACGACCACGTACGCCGCGTCGCCGGCGAGGGACTGGTCCAGGCAGACCCGCAGCAGCTCGCCGCGCAGGTCCGCCGCCCGCAGCGGACCCGACAGGTCGGGCCACCGGTAGAGACCGGGCGCCACGTCGTCGACGCCGTGGACGGCCACCCAGTGCGGCACCCGCACCCCGCGCAGTGCGGCGGCCAGGGGCCACTCCAGCAGGGCACGCGGCAGCGTCCGGGACCGGTCCATGCGGCGCTGCGAACCGCGCCGGCGCACCACCTCGTCGAGCGGGTCGGACGGCGGGAACTCCGCCAGCGCCGGCGCCTCCGGCCAGGGCTCGCCGAGCGTGTCCCGCTCGCCCGCGCGCTGCGCGGCGGTGCACAGTGGCAGCTCGACCGGCGGCAGCTCGCCCGGGGTCGCCGGGCCGGTGGGACCGATCGCCGGCTCGCCGTCGCCGAGGGAGAGCAGGGCGAGCGGGTACTCGTGCACCCCGTCCGCGCCGACCAGGTCGCGCACCGCGGCGTCCGGGAACAACGTGCGCAGCCGGGGCGCGAGGCCGGCGCTCGCGGCCGCCGCCGACAGTTGGGACAGCAGCGTCCCGGCGTCCCAGTAGAGGTGCCGCCAGCCGCGCTCGGCGTACCGCCATCCCGTCCGCCACGGCACGCCCGTGACCACGAGCGTCGTCGCCGCTCCGGTGGCGGCGGGGGCGACCCGGACGAGCGCGTGCCGCGCCGGGTCGTACCAGTGCACCCCGTCCGGGACGCCCGCGACGCCGCGGGTGCTCGCGTAGACCTCCAGCGGGAACCGCGCCCCGGCCGACCCGGCGGCGCGGTAGAGGAACGGCCGCCCGTGGCGCTCGGCGGTGCGGACGACGCCCGCGCCGAGGAAGAGCACCCGGCCGAGCTGCGCCGCGTCGAGGGGCTGCGCCGCGCCCGCGACGCCCGCGAGCACGGCGGTGGCGGGAACTCCCGGAGCGGGCAGGTCGCGCGGCAGGGCGAGCACGGTCAGGCCGTCCGGGTAGCCCTTGATCTGCGGGGGCAGCGTCGCGGGGTCGTTCGGGACGAGGTCGCGGCGGATCCGCGGGTCGTCCACGGGCACGTCCCAGTCGCGGTTCGGCACGTACGACGTCAGCCGGTGCAGCAGCCCGGCGCCGGAGTCGAGGTCCACACCGGTCATCCTGCCAGTCGTCGCGGCGACGGGCGCGGTCGCGGCGACGCTCCGCTGTCCGTGCGTCACCCCACGGGCGAAGTGGCGGGCCGTCCGACGGAGATGGTGGCGCGATGCCGATCGGCTGGCCGCCCGCGCATCGACGTCATCGCTCGGCGATCGCAGGAGGGACGCACCGCCGTGCGGACGCGCGCCTCGCCGTGCTGCCGCGGTGGCTCCCGTCAGAGCCCGAAGAATTCGAGGTAGGAGTCGATCTGGTGGGCGAGCATCGGCTCGCCGGGATGCGCCCGCAGGTCGCGCCGGCGGGCCTCGGCCAGCAACGCCGTCTCCGCCGGGGTCATGATGATGTCGGCGACGACGGCGTCCGCCGGCAGGTCGGCGACCGGGAACGGCAGCGGGTCGTCGGGGCGCAGCCCGAGAGGCGTCGCGTTGACCGCGAGGTCGGCGTCGGCCAGTCGCGGTCGCGCCGCGGCGGTGACCCGGCCCGGGTACGCGGCGCACAGCCGCCGCCGCAGCGTCTCCAACCGGCCCGGGTCGGTGTCGGCCAGTCGTAGTTCGGCCACGCCGGCGTCGAGCAGGGCGACGGCGATCGCGCTGCCCGCCCCGCCCGCGCCCACCACGCACACCCGGCGGCCCCCGGGGTGGTGACCGGCGCCCGCCAGCCCTCGCACGAACCCGTCGCCGTCGAACGTGTCCGCGGTCCAGGTCCCGTCGGGCTCGCGCCGCAGGGCGTTGGCGCTGCCGGCCAGGCGGGCGCGGTCGCTGGCCCGGTCCGCGAGGGCCAGCGCGGTGGCCTTGTGCGGCACGGTGACCAGCATCCCGTGCAGGTTGGCCACGCGTTGCAGTCCGCGTACGACCCGGGTGAGGTCGGCCGGTGCGACGTGGACCGGGACGAGCACCGCGTCGGCGCCGCGCCGGGCCAGCACCGGGTTGAGCAGGCCGGGGGCCCGCACCTGCGCGATCGGGTCGCCGAGCAGCGCGTACACCCGGGTGGCGCCGCCTATCTCCGCCATGCCGCCCCCTCCGGGTCGTGACCCGCGCCGAGCCGCCCGTCCGTCGGGGCCGCGCCGACGCTATCGCGGGCCCGGGTGCGCGACCCCGCCGGGTCCGTGGCCGTCCACGATCCCCACCGGTCCCGCCGGGCTCGGAACCGTCCACGATCCCCGCGCCCCACCGGGGACGCAACCCCGCCGGGGCCCGTTCCCGACCCGGATGCCGGGGGCGGGCGGACGCGCCCGCGTGGGTGCCCGACCCGGAAACCGTTGCCGGTACCCCTAAGATCATCGCAAGGATCTTTCGCCGGGAAATATTTAGTGATATCAATCTCGCACTCGATCCCTCTCACCCCCGGAGTGCGACGTGCGGAGAACCCGCTTCGTGACCCTCGCCCTGAGCCTGGCTACGGCTCTCGGCGCCAGTTTCGCCCTGGCCGGCCCCGCCCAGGCAGCCCCGACCGACCGTTACGTCGCCCTCGGCGACTCCTACGCCTCGGGCGTGGGCGCCGGCAGTTACACCAGCGAGAGCGGCTCCTGCCAGCGCAGCACCAACGCCTACCCCGCGTTGTACGCCGCCAACGTCAAGCCCGCCTCGTACCGCTCGGTGGCCTGCTCCGGCGCCACCACGACCAGCGTGATCAACACCCAGCTCTCCGCGCTCAGCTCCACCACGAGCCTGGTCAGCGTCACGGTCGGCGGCAACGACGTCGGCTTCGCCAACATCATGACCACCTGCGTGCTCAAGGGCACCACCGAGTGCGTCGCCGCGGTGCAGGCCGCCGAGGACAAGGCCCGCGCGCAGCTCCCCGGCCTGCTGCGCAACGTCTACAACGGAATCAAGACGCGGGCGCCGAACGCCCGGGTGGTGGTCGTCGGATACCCGGTCTTCTACCAGCTCGGCACCGTCTGCGTCGGGCTGAGCGCCACCTCGCGCGCCAAGATCAACGAGGGCATCAACCTGGTGGACGACATCACCCGCAGCGCGGCCACCTCGGCCGGCTTCACCTTCGCCGACGTGCGTTCGGCGTTCGTCGGGCACCAGCTGTGCAGCTACGGCGAGAAGTGGCTGCACGCCCTCAACTACGTCAACCTCGGCGTCTCCTACCACCCGACCGCGGCCGGCCAGTCCGGCGGCTACTACCCGGTCTTCCGCAACGCCGCCGACTGACCCCGACCACGCGCCACCGCCTGGCACCCCTGGCTGTTCCGTCAGCCGGCGCGCGGGTGGCGGTGCACGTCGTCGGCCCGTCCCCGCCCGATCCCTGCGGGGCGGGGACCGGCCGGGCGCGGCGGCCCGGCACGCGGTGAGCGTGCCGGGCCGTTCCGCCGGCCCTCTCCGCCACCGGGGCGACCGGCAGACCACCACGTCGGCCCCGTCGGGCGCGGCACGCGTCGGCGGCGCCCCGCGACACGGCCGCTCAGCCCACGGTCTCCCGCGTCCGCCACGCGGCGCGCACCGAGGTGCGGCCGTTGGTGCGCAGCAGCGAACCCTCGTACACCCGGGCGCCGGCCGCGACGAACGCGGCGGCGGCGACCAGCAGCAGGGCCAGCGACACCAGCGGCTCCCAGCCGGCCGCGTCCCCGGTGAACAGTCGCAGCGGCATCGCCGTCGGCGCGGAGAACGGCAGGTAGGACAGCACCCGCATGGCGGTCGCGTTGTCGTTCAGGAAGATCACCGCGAAGAACGGCAACATGACCGCGAACTGCACCGGCGTCGACACGCCGGCGATGTCCTCCTGGCGGTTGACCAGCGCCCCGGCCGCCGCCCACATCGCCGCCACCAGCAGGAAGCCGAGCAGGAAGAAGGGCACGAACCAGCCGATCGCCGGGGCCAGCAGCGACAGCAGCCCGCCGCTGCCGCCCAACTGCACGCCGGCCACCGTGACCAGGGCGATCAGCCCGATCTGCCCGAGCGCCAGCACCGTGCCGGCCACCAGCTTGCCGGCCAGCAGGGCCCGGACCGGCACGGCGGCGACCAGGATCTCCACGATCCGGGTCTGCTTCTCCTCCACCACCGACTGCGAGATCTGGAGGCCGAAGGTCTGCGAGGTGATGAAGAAGACGAACGCGAAGGCGAACGGCACCAGGAAGGCCACCACCGGATCCACCGCGTCCGGGTCCAGCAGCCGGACCGGCGGCTGCGTGCTCAGCGCCGCCACCACGTCGTCGGGGGCCTCGTCCATGGCCAGCACCGCCGGCCCGGAGACGACCGCGGCGTCCACGTCGCCGTCGCGTACGGCCTGCTCGGCGGCGCGGTCGTCGGGCACCGAGCGCACCTGAAGCCCCGCCTCGCGCAGCGGGCCGGCCGCCGCCTCGGTCACCGCCACGCTCGACGAGCCGCCGGCCAGCAGCGGCGGCAGGATGGTCGCCGCGGCGGCGATCAGCAGGAAGAACAGGGTGCTGAACAGGAACGTGCGGTCGCGCAGCTTGACCCGGATCTCCCGGGCGGCGACCAGGCGGGTGGCCTGCGTGGTGTTCACTGGGCGACCTCTCGGAAGATCTCGGTGAGGGACGGGCTGACCGGACGGAACGCGCGGACCGGGCCGCGGGCCAGCGCCGCGTGCAGCACCGGCTGCTCGTCGGCGCCGGGCGCCAGGTCGAACACGGCGCGGGCGCCGTCCAGGTCGACCAGGGTCACCCCGGGCTGGTCCCGCAGCCAGCCGGCGTCGGTCTCCACCACCAGCTCGAACCGGGGCACCGTGTACGTCGCGCGCAGCCGCTCCCGGCTGCCGGCGGCGCGGATCACGCCGCCCGCGATGATCACCAGGTCGTCGCAGAGCCGCTCGACGACGTCCAACTGGTGGCTGGAGAAGAGCACCGGCACGCCCGTGGCGGCCCGCTCCCGCAGGACCGCCACGACCGTGTCCACGGCCAGCGGGTCGAGGCCGGAGAACGGCTCGTCGAGCACCAGCACCTCGGGGTCGTGGACCAGCGCGGCGGCGATCTGCGCGCGCTGCTGGTTGCCCAGCGACAGCGTCTCCAGCAGGTCGCCGCCGCGTTGGGCGAGCCCGACCCGCTCCAGCAGGGCGTCCGCGCTGCGTCCCGCCGCGGCGGCCGTCATGCCGTGCAGCCGGCCCAGGTAGGTCACCTGCTCCCGGACGCTCATCTTCGGGTAGAGGCCGCGTTCCTCCGGCATGTAGCCGAAGCGTCGGCGGACCTCCCGGGTCAGCGGCGCGCCCTGCCAGCTCACCTCGCCGGCGTCCGGGGCGAGCACCCCGAGGATGATCCGCATGGAGGTGGTCTTGCCGGCGCCGTTGCCGCCGACGAAGCCGGTCATCCGGCCGGCCGCCACGTCGAAGGACACGTTCTGGAGCACCCGACGGTCGCCGAAGCTGCGGTCGACGCCGTCGAGACGGAGCACATTCGTCACGCGGCCCACGCTAGATCGCCAACCGCCCGCCGCCGTCCGCCGGCAGGTTGAGCCGGCAGGTCCCCCGCGCGGTGGAGACGGTCACCCGCCGGGGCGCACCACCCCGTGCTCGTACGCGAAGACCACCGCCTGCACCCGGTCGCGCAGGCCGAGCTTGGCCAGCACCCGGCTGACGTGCGTCTTCACCGTCGCCTCGCCCAGGTGCAGCTCGGCGGCGATCTCGGCGTTGCTGGCACCCCCGGCGACCAGCACCAGGACCTCCCGCTCGCGGGGCGTGAGGTCCCGCAGCGCCGCCTCGGGGGACGTCCTCGCGCCGACCGGTCCGGCGGACTCGCCGGGGCGGGCGAAGGTGGCGATGACCCGCCGGGTGAGTTCCGGGGCGAGCAGGCCGTCGCCCCGGGCGAGCACCCGGATCGCCTCGACCAGCGCCTCCGGGGTGCCGTTCTTGAGCAGGAAGCCGCTGGCCCCGGCGCGCAGCGCGGCGAACAGGTAGTCGTCCCGGTCGAAGGTGGTGAGGATCAGCACGGCCGGCCCGCCCGGCTCGTCCTGCTCGGCGGTGATCCGCCGGGTGGCCTCCAGCCCGTCGACGCCGGGCATCTCCACGTCCATCAGCACCACGTCCGGGCGCAGCGCCCGGGTCATGCTGACGGCACGTCCGCCGTCGGCGGCCTCCCCGACCACCTCGATGTCGTCCTCCACCTCGAGGATGACCCGGAAGCCGGTGCGGACCAGATGCTGGTCGTCGGCGAGCAGCACCCGCACCGGCCGGTCCGCGTCGGGCACCGCCGCGTCGGCGTCCGCGCCGGGCACCCCGTGCTCGGCGTGGACGCCGGGCATCCCGTGGCCGGCGCTCACGCCGGACGCCCCGCCGTCACCGGGAGCGGGAACCGGGCCCGCACCCGCCAGCCGCCGCCGGCCCGCGGGCCGACCTCCAGCGCGCCGCCGTGGGTGGCGACCCGCTCCCGCATCCCGACCAGGCCGAGCCCGTCGGCGTTCGCCGGGCGGGTGGCCCGTCCGTCATCGGTCACGTCGACCTCCACCTCGTGCGCCAGGTAGCGGATCCGCACGTCGAGCGCGGTCGCCCCGGCGGCGTGCTTGAGCGTGTTCGTCACGGCCTCCTGGACGACCCGGTACACGGCCTGGGAGACCGACTCCGGCAGCGGCGCGCGGTCCCCGTACACCCCCAGGGTGGCCCGCAGACCGGCCTCGCGGGCCCGGTCGACCACGGCCGTGACCCGGTCGATCGCGGCCGGCCCCGGCTGGTCCGCGCGGTCGGCGTCGTCGTCGCGGGCGCGGAGCACGCCCAGCATCCGGCGCAGCTCGTCGACCGCCGTGCGGGCCGTCTCCTCGATCGCGCCCAGTGCCGTGCGGGCCTTCGCCGGGTCCTTGTCGAGCACCCGGCGTGCGGCGGACGCCTGCACGCCCATCACCGACACGTGGTGGGCGACCACGTCGTGCAGCTCCCGGGCGATGCGGACCCGCTCGCCCACCACCGCGTGCTCGCGGACCTCGGCCTGCGAGCGACGCAGTTCCTCGGCCTGCGCCTGCACCTCGTGCTGGCGGCGGGCGGCCAGCCACGCGGTCTCGCCGAAGAGGTACGCGAACCCGAAGAAGATGCCGTTGACCAGCACTCCGCCGACGATCGAGGCGAGCAGCGGGGGCACCGGCCCGACCGCGCGGTCGAACGCGTCGGGCGGGATGTCGTCGATGGCGAGCGCGTAGGCGACGCCCAGCCAGACGAACATGGTGGCGATCACGCCGATCCGCAGCCGGCGGGCCAGCCGGCGGTCCGGCCCCCACGCGCCCAACGAGTAGATGGCGGCGAACAGCGCCCACTGCGCGAGTTGCGTCTCCGGGGCGGAGCGCGCCTGCGCGGCGATGAACGCGACCGAGACGACCAGGGTGGTGGTGGCGGGGAAGCGGCGTCGCCAGATCACCGGCAGGGTCACCGCGACGGTCCAGAAGACCTGCTCGGGCACGGACGGCGGCGGCCCCAGCATGAACGCCCCGGCGCTGCGGGCGAGGGTGAGGCTGACCAGCGCCAGGGCGGCCGTCGCCAGCCCGGCGTAGACGTCGAGCCGGCGCTGTTCCGGGGTCGGGCCCGGCCGCCGCCAGTCGTCGGTCACGGTGTTCACGCTGGTGAGGATCTCACCCCGGCGGTCGGCGCCGATCAGGAACCCGGCCGGGGCGACCCGGGCCACCCCGGCCGCGTCCACCCCTCGAGGGTCCGGTGGCGGTCCGGGCGAGGAGCTGGTCCAGCCGGCCCCGCTCGGCCGCCGCCCCGACCGGCCGGGTCCAGCCGACGAACCGGGCGAACAACTCGGCCGGGTCCGGCGGCCGGGGACGCAGCCGCAGCCAGTCACCGGCCGCCTCGTGCAGCAGCACGCAGAGGTAGACGGACAGGCCGACGGGGTCGTGGGCGTACTCCACGCGCAGCGCCAGCTTCGCCGGCTGGCAGGGCCAGGGCGCGGCGCAGACCCGGCACCGCCACGCCGGCCGGGCGGCGACGTGCCCACGCCGCCCGGCCGGCGGTACGCGATCCGCGCGCCTGTCCATGTCGACCTCCTCCGTCGCGCCTGCTCACACTCTGCCGCCCGGCCGACTACGGTCGGAAGGCGTCGACGGGTCACCGCTCGGTGGTGCCGGCCGGGTGGCCCCCGGTGGCGGGCGCTGGCGGTGACCGGCGGGGCTGTGGTGGAGGTGTGATGGGCGGCGGCCAACTGTCCACGCTGGAGTTCCTCGGCGGTGAGCTGCGCCGGGCGCGGCGCGACCGGGGGCTGAGCCAGGAGGAGCTGGCCCAGCGGATCAACTACTCGTCCTCACTGGTGGGCATGGTGGAGATCGGGCACCGGACCCCGTCGCAGGACTTCGTCGGCCGACTCGACGCCGCGCTGGAGTCGGGCGGCTTCTTCGAGCGGCTGCTCGCCCTCGTCCGGGCGGACGCCGCCCCGCCGTGGCTGCGGGAGTGGATCCAGGTGGAGGCGGAGGCGACGCTGATCCGCTGGTTCGAGCCGTCCCTGATCCCCGGCCTGCTCCAGACCGAGGCGTACGCCCGCGCGGTGCTCACCGGCGGCGGCATGCTCCGCGAGGCCGAGATCGAGCAGCGGGTGGCCTCCCGGCTGGCCCGCCAGGCGGTGTTGAGCCGGGAGGCCCCGCCGGAGGTCGTCTTCGTCGTGGACGAGTCGGTGCTGCGCCGCCAGATCGGCGACCGAAAGGTGATGGCCGAGCAGTTCGACCACCTGCTCGCGGTCACCGCGGCGCCGCACGTCGACCTGCACGTGGTGCCCGCCGACGCCGGCATGCACGCCGGGCTGGCCGGCGCGTTCATCCTGGCCCGCACCCCGGAGGGCGGCGAGGTGGCGCACCTGGACACCCCGCTGCGCGCGCACGTGAGCGACCGCTCGGATGACGTTGATAGCCTTCAACGCAGGTGGGAGAACCTGCGGGGCGAGGCGCTGCCCCGCCGGGCGTCCCGAGAACTCGTCGTGGAGGTGGCGGAGTCATGGACCTGACCGGCGCGACTTGGCGGAAGTCCACCCGCAGCGACAACGGCGGGTCCACCTGCGTCGAGGTGGCGACGAACCTGGCCGGCGTGGTCGGCGTACGCGACAGCAAGGACCCGGCCGGGCCGGTGCTGGCCTTCGGCCCGACGGCCTGGACCGGTTTCCTGGCCGCGGCCACCACCGGCGCCCTCCGACCCGCCCGGCACGGCTGACGGCCCGGCACGCGGGGGGCGTGCCGGGCCGTGCGGCGCGGTCGGGTCAGCGGCGGGCGCGGAGCGCCTTGAGGACGCTCTCGACGACGTCCCAGAGCACGATCAGCGCCGTGCCGGCGACCACGACGGTGGCGACGGTGTTCAGGTTGTTGCCCTCGCCGAGCCACTCGAAGCGGGCCACGAGGTCGGGGTTGAGCAGCCGGTCGGTCGACGCCAGCCAGACCACCGGCACCGCGAACGCCAGGTCGAGCACCGCGTTCGCGGCGACCAGCGGCCAGGTCCAGCGGCCGCTGCGGTACTTGGCGATCTCCAGACCCACGGTGGCGACCAGGACGACGATCAGGAACGGCAGCCAGAAGCTCCACAGCGCGGGGTCGAGGACCGGCAGGTTCTCGTCGCCGTCGGCGGGCACGAACGACCGGAAGTGCTGCAACGGCAGGTAGGCGATGAAGAGCGCCAGGAAGCCGATCGAAGCGGCGGTGTCGGTCAGCGTGATCTGCCGCTCGGCCGGGCTCTCCGGGAGCTGGTCGACGCTCCACTCGGGCAGGTGCAGGGGAGTCCTGGTGCGCTCCAGCACCGCGAAGACCAGGGTGACCCAGAAGGTGATCTGGATGGCCACCGTGAGGGCGGTGGCGACGCCCTCCCCGACGGCTCCGCCGGCGTTGTCGCCGTCGGTGGCCGCCAGCAGGCCCACCAGCACGCCGGCCGTCGCCGGCACGAAGCTGAGCAGCAGCTTCAGCAGCCGCTCCCAGGCGAGGTAGTAGGCCGGGCCGATGAGCTGCAACCGGCGGTCGGCGTAGCGGGCGGCGAGCTTCGCCGGGTCGCCCAGCTCGGTGAGCACCTCACGCTCGGCGGTGGCGGCGTCCTGCCCGCCCGCCGTGCGGCCCTCGACCATGTCCTCGATGGAGGCGCGCAGCTCGGTGGCGATCTCCTCGCGGCGTGCGACCGGCACCGAGCGGAGGGTCGCGGCGAGATAGCGGTCGGTCAGGGGGGTCATCGGTCGGCTCCTTCGATCAGCCTGGTCAGAGAGGTGTGCACGGCGGTCAGGTCGGCGAGGAGCCGGTCCAGCACCGACTCGCCCTCCTCGCTGGTCCGGTAGAACTTGCGCGGCCGGCTCTCCTCGGTGTTCCACTCGCTGGTCACCAGCCCCTGCTCCTCCAGCCGCCGCAGCAGTGGGTAGAGCGTGTTGGCGTCGACCGGGAAGCCGTGGTCGGAGAGGCGTTGCAGCAGCGCGTAGCCGTAGTCGGGGCGGCGCAGGGCGACGAGGCTCGCCACCACCACGGTGCCCCGACGCAGCTCCTGGAGGTGCGTCCGCAGGATCTCATCGCTCACCATGCGTCACACCATACTGTGTGCCACACACCATTGTCCAGCGGCATAACGTCGTGAGCTACACCATCACTGTGTCGGGGGCGGGACGGGCGGAAGGCGGGGCGCCGTTCACGCCCCGCCTTCCCGGTCGCCTCTCAGCAGGTCCGGCCCTCCCGGAAGGTGCGCTCGACGAAGGACGCCAGCCCGACCTGGAGGTAGCCGACGCCCGGCCGGATCGGGTGGCCGGTGAACAGCTCCACCCGCGAGCCGAAGCGCACCAGGTACGCCGACGCGTCGCCCGCGTCGTTGCGGATCAGCGCGCCCCGCCGGCCGTAGATCTCCTCCAGCTCGGCGAAGGTCATGCCCACCGCCGCGCCGGCGGGGGAGTGGGGCGGCGCGGTGGCGGTGCCGACCTCCACCAGCCGCCCGTCGCGGAAGGCCAGCAGGATGACGCCCGCCCAGGCCCCGGTGACGCCGGCGTGGACGACGCCGCCGCACCCGGGGGCCACCCAGTCGATGAGGCCGGCGGCCGACAGGCGCGCCAGGCTGGCCCCGATCCGGAACGGTCCGGCGCCCCGGACGCTGATGACCTGCGTCTGGTCCTGCCCGCCGGTGACCCGGTGGACGTCGGCCGGCGCGCCGCCCCCGCCGGGGCGGCCGGCCAGTGTCTCGGCCGCGGCGGCGGCCCGCGGTCGGGCGGCCTCCGGCCGGGCGGCGACGACCTCCGATCGGGCGGCGGCCGCCTCCGGCCGGGCGGCGGCGGCCGGGGCCGCCACGGTGAACGGTGCGAGCCCGGTCGCGGCCAGCAGGGCGGTGACGACGGTGTACGAGAGACGCTGCACGGTGATCTCCTCCTCGGGAGTTCGGGTGTCCTGTCCTGTTGGTCACCCCGCAGGCCGGATCGGTTCGTCGGGTTCCCGACTGTCGCGTCGGTTGGTCGCGTCGACCACGGCGAGCCGCCCCGCCGCAGCCGGGGTGGTGGCGACGCGGAGCGGCCGGCCGGGGGCGGCGCACCCCCGGACGTGCCGGCGACCTCCGCCGAGGGCTGCCGTCGACCGGGCGCGCCGTCTACTGTCGAGGCGGAGCGGCGGCCGGCGGTGCCGGTGGCGGGGGTGGTGCGGTGACCAGTCCGGCGCGGATCGGGCCCTACCGGATCGAGCGGCTGCTCGGCACGGGGTCGTTCGCGACGGTCTGGCTGGGCCACGACCCGGTGCTGGACTCCCGGGTGGCGATCAAGGTGCTGGCCGAGAACTGGCACCACGACCTGCGGGTGCGGGAGCGCTTCCTCGACGAGGCCCGGCTGCTGCGGCGGCTCGACGACGAGCGGCTGGTCCGGGTCCACGCGGTCGGCGAGCTGCCCGACGGCCGGCCGTACGCGGTGCTGGCCTGGGCCGACGGCGGCAGCCTGCGGGACCGGCTCGCGGCCGGGCCGATCCCCGTGCCGGCCGCCCTGGACCTGCTCGCCGAGATCGCCGCCGGCGTCGCCGTGCTGCACCGCCACGGCGTGGTGCACCGCGACCTGACCCCGGGCAACGTCCTCTTCCGGTCCTCCCCGGACGGCGAGCGGGTGCTCGTCGCCGACCTGGGGCTGGCCAAGGCGCTCGCCGCCGCCTCCGGTCTCACCGCCCGGGCGGGCACCCCCGGCTACATGGCGCCGGAGCAGGACGACCCGCTCGCGGTCGTCGACACCCGCGCCGACGTGTACGGGCTGGGCCGGCTCGGCCTCCGGCTCCTCGGCGCGGCAGCCGCGCCGCCGGGCGCGACGAGTCGGCTGCGCGCGGGCGTCGCGCCGGAGGTGGCGGCGGTGCTGCGCCGCGCCACCGCCACCCTTCCGGCCGACCGCCACCCCGACGCCGCGGCCTTCCGCGCCGCCCTGCGCCGCGCCGGCGCCGCCTCCGTTCCCCGGTCACCCGTACCCGTAGCGGAGGAGCGGTCACGCCGGGCCCGGCGAGCCGGCCGGCGGCGGCGCGGCGTGCTGGGGCTGGGGGTCGCGGCCCTCGTCGCGGTCGGTGCCACGGCCGGGGACGGCGCGACCGCCGGGCGGCCCGCCGGCACCTGGAGCAGCGGACCGGTGACGGTGGCGCTACCGCCCGGGTGGCGGGCCACCGGCACCGGCTGGGCCGGTCACTACGGTGCCGACGGACGGCTCGAACCGGCCCTGGTGATGTCGCCGGAACCGCACCGGTGGGCGGTGGACCCGACCGTGCCGGGCGCCTTCGTCGGGCTGTCGGCCAGCATCGCCGCCCGGACCACCCCGGCGGGGTACGTCGCCGAGCGCCCGCACGCGTCGTGCGCCGCCGCGCCGGTGCGTCACACCCGGCAGGGGGGCGTCGACTGGGTGGTGGCCCGGTTCGCCTGCGCGGCGGGACGGCCGGTGCTGGTCGAGGCCGCCGGGCTCGCCCCCGGTGGGCGCGGCCTGATCTACGTGCAGCTCACGCCGCCCGCCGGCAGCGGGACCGACTTCGTCGACGCCCTGCTGGCCGGCGTACGGGTGCGCTGACCCCGCGTGGCGGGCGCTCGTGGCCGGCATCCGGGGCCCTCCGGGTCCCCCCCGGCGGAACTTCCGCTAGCGGATGACCACGGTGATCTCGTGCGTGGTGCCGCCCTGCGGGATCCGCACCGCCACGGTGCCGGGGCGGACGAACCGGATGTCCACCACCCCGGCCTCGTAGCTGCGGGAGACGAGGCCCTCCCGGTCCACCGTCACCTCGCCCGGGCCGATTCCGATGATCCGCAGCACTCCACCGGTGGCGAAGCAGAGCGAGGTGAGCAGCGCCAGCTCGGTCTCGGCCAGCACCAGGTCGTAGCGCACGGCGCCGTGACAGGTGCCGGGCAGCCCGCTCGGCGACCGCGTCGCGGGCGGCGTACGCCGGGTGGTGGTCGTCGCGGGCGGGACCGGCGGGGGACGCCGGGACGTCGGAACCACGACCGGCGGGGCCGGCGGGCTGGACGGCGACGGCGCGGTGGACGGCGTGGGGGAGGCCGGCGGGCCGGCGGCGCCGACGGTGGTCGTCGGCGGCTGGACGGGCAGCGGCGAGACCGGCGCGTCGCCGCCGCACCCCGCGAGCGGCCCGGCCACGGTCACCGCGACCAGCCCGGCGGCGGCGAGCCGCCACCGAACCCGGCGGGCCGCCACGTCACCGCCGCCCGTCGCCGGTGCGGTCCGGCTCCCCGGACAGCCGGTGCCGGACCTGCCGGCGGGCCTCGTGGATCCGGGACTTGACGGTGCCCTCCGGCAGGTCGAGCAGGGCGGCGATCTCGCGGTAGCCCAGCCCGAGGACGTCCCGCAGCGTCACCGCCTCGGCGAGCTCGGGACGGACCGAGTCGAGCGCGTCGAGCAGATCCAGCCGGGTGCCGGCGACCACGCTGGTCCGCCGGGGGTCCGACGCCTCCGGCAGCGGCACGCCGCCGGCCTCCACCAGCCAACGCCGACGCAGCACCCGGTACGTCGAGCGGGCCCGGTTGGCCGTCAGCCGGTAGAGCCAGGTGTGGAACGACGACCGGCCCTCGAACCGGGTGATGCCCCGGGCCAGCGCGAGCAGCGCGTCCTGGCACGCCTCCTCGGCGTCCTCCCGGTTCGGCAGCAGGCGGGCGCACAGCCGCAGCACCTCCGGGCGCACCGCGGCCAGCAGCGCGTCGAGCGCCGCCGGGTCACCGCGCGACGCCGACGCGGCCAGGTCCTCGACACCGTCCGCGAGGGGCATCAGGTCGTCCAATGCTCGCCGGATACCGTCCGCTCAGGGTACGGCCGGCGCCGCCGGACGGGTCGCCACGAGTCCGGGAACCGACTGTCGGCAGCCGTCGCCGGGGCGGCCGAAGAGACCCGGGACACTCCGGCCGCTCCGCCGGGCGCGGCATCTTCGGCGGCCTCTGGCGGCGGCGATAGGGTAGGCCGACCGACCTCGACCAACCCATGACCAGACCCGGGGGGCGCCACGCATGGGCGATTCGTTCGCGCATCTGCACGTGCACACGGAGTACTCGATGCTCGACGGGGCGGCCCGGCTGAAGGACCTCTTCGCCGAGGTCAAACGGCAGGGCATGCCGGCGGTGGCGATGACCGACCACGGCAACATGCACGGCGCGAACGACTTCTACAAGCAGGCGATGGCCGCCGGCGTGACCCCGATCCTCGGCATCGAGGCGTACGTGGCGCCGGAGTCGCGGTTCCACAAGCAGCGGGTGCGCTGGGGCCGGCCGGAACAGAAGAGCGACGACGTCTCCGGCAGCGGCGGCTACACCCACATGACCATCTGGGCGAAGAACAAGACCGGCCTGCACAACCTCTTCAAGCTGACCAGCCGGTCGTACACCGAGGGCTTCTTCGTCAAGTGGCCACGGATGGACGCGGAGCTGCTCGCCGAGAACTCCGAGGGGTTGATGGCCACCACCGGCTGCCCCTCCGGTGAGGTGCAGACCCGGCTGCGCCTGGGCCAGTACGACGAGGCGCTCAAGGCCGCGGCGCGGTACCAGGAGATCTTCGGCAAGGAGAACTACTTCCTGGAGATCATGGACCACGGCATCAGCATCGAACGCCGGGTCCGCCAGGAGCTGCACGACATCTCGCGCAAGCTGGACATCCCGCCGGTGGTCACCAACGACTCGCACTACACCCACGAGTCCCAGGCCGAGGCGCACGACGTGCTGCTCTGCGTGCAGACGGCGGCGAACGTCGCCGACCCGAACCGGTTCCGCTTCGACGGCAGCGGCTACTACATCAAGTCCGCCGACGAGATGCGCGGCGTCGACAACTCCGACCTCTGGCTGGAGGGCTGCCGCAACACCCTGCTGGTGGCCGAGAAGGTCGACCCCACCGGGATGTTCGAGTTCCACAACCTGATGCCGCGCTTCCCGGTCCCCGAGGGGGAGACCGAGGAGTCCTGGTTCCGCAAGGAGACCTTCGCCGGGCTGGCCCGGCGCTACCCGGGCGGCATCCCCGAGGGCCACGTCAAGCAGGCCGAGTACGAGCTGGGCGTCATCATCCAGATGGGCTTCCCGTCGTACTTCCTCGTGGTCGCCGACTTCATCCAGTGGGCCAAGAGCCAGGGCATCGCGGTGGGCCCGGGCCGTGGTTCGGCGGCCGGCTCGCTGGTGGCGTACGCGCTGGGCATCACCGACCTCGACCCGATCCCGCACGGCCTGATCTTCGAGCGCTTCCTCAACCCCGAGCGCGTCTCGATGCCGGATGTCGACATCGACTTCGACGAGCGTCGGCGCGGCGAGGTGATCAAGTACGTCACCGACAAGTGGGGTGAGGACAAGGTCGCCCAGATCGCCACCTTCGGCACCATCAAGGCGAAGGCCGCGATCAAGGACTCGGCCCGGGTGCTCGGCTACCCGTACGCGGTCGGCGACCGGATCACCAAGGCGATGCCCCCGGCGGTGATGGGCAAGGACATCCCCCTGGAGGGCATCTTCGACCCCAAGCACCCCCGGTACGCCGAAGCCGGTGAGATCCGCGGCATGTACGAGGCCGAGCCGGACGTCAAGAAGGTCATCGACACCGCCCGGGGCATCGAGGGGCTGATCCGACAGACCGGCGTGCACGCCGCCGGCGTCATCATGTCCGCCGAGCCGATCATCGACCACATCCCGCTGATGCGCCGGGACTCCGACGGGGTCATCATCACCCAGTTCGACTACCCGACGTGCGAGTCGCTCGGGCTGTTGAAGATGGACTTCCTCGGCCTGCGCAACCTGACCATCATCGACGACGCCGTGAAGAACATCCAGCTCAACCACGGCAAGGAGCTGGACCTGCTGGCGTTGCCGCTGGACGACAGGGCCGCGTACGAGCTGCTGGCCCGGGGCGACACCCTGGGCGTGTTCCAGCTCGACGGCGGGCCGATGCGCTCCCTGCTGCGGATGATGAAGCCGGACAACTTCGAGGACATCTCCGCCGTCCTCGCCCTGTACCGGCCCGGCCCGATGGGCGTGGACTCGCACACCAACTACGCGCTGCGCAAGAACGGCCTCCAGGAGATCACCCCGATCCACCCGGAGCTGGAGGAGCCGCTGCGGGAGATCCTCGCCCCCACCTACGGCCTGATCGTCTACCAGGAGCAGGTGCAGCGCGCCGCGCAGATCCTCGCCGGCTACACCCTCGGCCAGGCCGACCTGCTGCGCCGGGCGATGGGCAAGAAGAAGAAGGAGATCCTCGACAAGGAGTTCATCCCGTTCCGCGACGGTTGCCGGGAGCGGGGCTACTCGGACGAGGCGATCCAGAAGGTCTGGGACGTGCTGGTCCCGTTCGCCGGCTACGCCTTCAACAAGGCGCACTCCGCGGCGTACGGCCTGGTGTCGTACTGGACGGCGTACCTGAAGGCGCACTACCCGGCCGAGTACATGGCGGCGCTGCTCACCTCCGTCGGCGACGACAAGGACAAGATGGCGCTCTACCTCTCGGAGTGCCGCCGGATGCGCATCCAGGTGCTGCCCCCGGACGTCAACACCTCCGCCGGGCCGTTCACGCCGGTCGGCAAGGAGATCCGGTTCGGCCTCGGCGCGGTGCGCAACGTCGGCGCGAACGTCGTCGCCTCGATCATGCGCTGCCGCGAGGAGAAGGGCGACTACACCGACTTCTACGACTTCCTGTCCAAGGTCGACGCGGTGGTCTGCAACAAGAAGACCATCGAATCGCTGATCAAGGCCGGGGCGTTCGACTCGCTCAAGCACCCCCGCAAGGCGCTGCTCGCGGTGCACGCGGAGGCCATCGACGCGTACGCCGACGTCAAGCGCAAGGAGGCCGTCGGCCAGTACGACCTCTTCGGCGCCGGCTTCGGCGACACCGAGACCAGCAGCACCACGGTGATGCCGGCGATCGGCGAGGGGGAGTGGGACAAGCGCGACAAGCTCGCCTTCGAACGCGAGATGCTCGGCCTCTACGTCTCCGACCACCCGCTCTTCGGCCTGGAGCACGTCCTCGGCGCGGCGGCGGACTGCACGATCGCCGCGCTGTCGGAGGAGGGCACCGTCCCGGACGGGGCCGTGGTCACCCTCGCCGGCATCCTCTCCGGCGTCCAGCGCCGGGTCACCAAGCAGGGCCGGGCCTGGGCCTCGGCCACGCTGGAGGACCTGGCCGGCGGCGTGGAGACGCTCTTCTTCCCCAACACCTACGAGGTGATCGGGCAGTACATCGCCGAGGACGCCATCGTGGTGGTCAAGGGGCGGGTCGACCGGCGCGACGACACCCCACGGATCATGGCGATGGACATGTCCATGCCGGACATCAGCAGCAACCCGGCGAGCAAGCCGATCACCCTGACCATCCCCGTGACCCGGTGCACGCCGCCGCTGGTGGAGCGCCTCAAGGAGACCCTGGTGCTGCACCCGGGCGACACCGAGGTGCACGTCAAGCTGCTCAACGGCAGCAAGGTCACCATGCTGCGGCTCGGCCCGTTCCGGGTCGCGGCCACCACCGCGCTGATGGGCGACCTGAAGAGCGTCCTCGGCCCCGCCAACGTCAGCTGACCGGTCCACCCGCCCGCGTCGCCGTCGCCATCGCCGTCGCCGCCCGCGTCGCCGTCGCCGTCGCCGGTGCCGGCGACGGCGCGGGCGCGGGCGCGCCGGGCAGACGACCGGCAGCCCTCCTGACCGGGTGGCCCGTACCGGGCGAGACCGGGCGGGCGCCCCACGCCCACATGCCTGCTCCTCAGCCGGGATCGCGCTCGATCCGGGATGTAGGGGTGTCCCGCCGTCGCGCAGGCCACTACATCCGGGTTCCCGCGCGATCATCCCGGCTACCGAGGGCCTGGGTGGCACCTGCCGTCGTCGGTGGCCGGAGATCCTCCACCGTGTCGGCGCCGGCACGGCGGGCCGTCCGGGGAGCGCCCCCGGCGGCGGCGACGGCCGCCGGTCGACGTGGGGCCGCGAGTGGCGGATTGGCCGTCCCGGTGCGCGGCGCGGCTGGCTAGCGTCGGTGACGTGGAGATCGCGCAGGCGCAGAAGCTGTGGCAACCGCAGCCGGGCTGGCTGAACACCGCCAGCTACGGGCTGCCGCCCGACCCGGTGTGGGACGCGGTGCAGGCGGCGCTGGCGGACTGGCGGGTCGGGCGGACGTCGTGGGAGGGCTGGGGCGAGTCGACGCACCGGTCCCGCGTCGCCTTCGCCCGGCTGGTCGGAGTGCCCGTCGCCGACGTCGCGATCGGCAGCACCGTCTCGCAGCTGCTGGCCCCGGTCGCCGCCGCGCTGCCACCCGGCGCGACCGTGGTGGTGCCCGAGGTCGAGTTCACCTCCAACCTCTTCCCCTGGCTGGTGCAGGCCGAGCGGGGCGTCGAGGTGCGCACCGTGCCGCTGGCCGGGCTGGTCGACGCGATCGACGCCGGCACCGACCTCGTCGCGTTCAGCCTGGTGCAGTCCGCCGACGGCGCCGTCGCCCCGTACGACGACATCGTCGCGGCGGCCCGGGCGCACGGCGCGCTCGTCGCGGTGGACGCCACCCAGGCGTGCGGCTGGCTGCCGTTCGACGCGAGCCTCGCGGACGTGGTCGTGGCCGGGGCGTACAAGTGGCTGATGGCCCCGCGCGGCTCGGCGCTGGCCTACCTGGCCCCGGCGCTGCGCGAGCGGCTGCGGCCCGACGCGGCCGGCTGGTACGCGGGCCACGACCCGCACGCCTCCTACTACGGCCCGCCGCTGCGCCTCGCCGACGACGCCCGCCGGTTCGACATCTCGCCCGCCTGGTTCAGCTGGGTCGGCACCGCCCCCGCCCTGGAGCTGCTCGTCGACATCGGCGTGCCGGCCGTGCACGCGCACGACGTCGCGCTGGCCAACCGGTTCCTCGCGGGGCTGGGCCGGCCGCCGGGGGACAGCGCCATCGTCACCGTGGAGGTCCCCGGGGCGCAGGAGCGGCTGGAGCGGGCCGGCGTCCGCGCGGCGGTCCGCGCCGGCCGGGTCCGGGCCTCCTTCCACGTCTACTCCACCGAGGACGACGTCGACCTCGCCCTGGACGCGCTCACCGGCTGAGCCGGGCGCGTCCGGGGCGGGGTCAGCGCCGGTCGGCTGTCACTTGGTGCCGGTGATGATTCCCGGGTTGATGCACAGCCCGGGGTTGCTGCCGTTGCGCTCGGCGATCTCCAGGCACCGCGACACCTTGTCGACCTTCGCGTTCGTCTCGGTGATCTGCTTCTGAATCGCGGCGTTCTTCCGGTCCTGCTCCAGGTTGCGGGTCTGGGCGAGCTTGTCCTGGAACGCCTTGATGTTGCCCTCGGTCTTGTCGTCGTGGTTGACCCGGGTGATCGTCACCGACAGGATGTCGACGTCGCTGGAGAGCCGCGTCTCCGCGCTGGTCTTGATGCTCTCGGCGAAGGGCTTCAGGTCCACGTTCAGACTGCCGGTGTTCGAGTCGATCTTCTCCAGCGGGTTGTACGTGGCGAAGGCGTCGTTGACGGCGCTGTCGAGCTGGACGCCCACCCGCTGGCCCCGGAAGCTGTCGAAATCGCCCTTGTAGTCCATGAACTGCTTCGGCGCGTTCTCGGGCTTGACCTGCCACTCCACGAGCACCTCGACGCAGGCGTCGGCGAGCGTGCCGGTGCGGACCCGCACGCAGTGCTCGCCGCCGATGTGGTCGTACTTCTGCCGGCCCGCGTCCCACTCGCCGACCTTCTGCCACGGGGCGACCCACTTCAGCCCGGAGCCGGTGACCTTGCCCGTCGGCTTGCCGAAGCTGGTGACGATCCCGACCGAGCGGATCGGCACGGAGTGGGCACTGGCGCCGACGGTGAACACGACCGCGCCGACGAGGCAGGCGAGCGCCGCCAGGGTTGCGGTCCGCTTCGTCGACGTATTCGAGGCGGCGAGCGCGAGCAGGCCGGAGACTGCCAGGCTGACGCCAAAGATGATCGCAACTATGAAGCCGAAGGGCATTTCGCTCGGCGCCTTTCGTGAGAGGGGGCCATCACCCTAGGGGCAACGATCAAGGCGGGGCGTAGGCGGGGCGCGGCCGTGGGGCGCCCACATGGACGTGGTACGGAGCGGCCCCATAGTCGTCGATGTCGATGTCGATGGGTGGGATGACCGGGCGGCAAGTGGAGTTCCCACACGGTCGTGCGTCCCCGAATGTGTTGGTCATCGACATGGTTCGACATCCGGTGCAGCCGTACGTTTCCAGGACGCGACGGCCATGTGACCGCGGTCACCGATCCGACCGTCGCGACACCTGCGAAGGAGTAGGCGATGGCCGGGCAAGCGCTCCTGTCGGCTCGCGGGCTGACCCGCGACTTCCGGGGCTTCCGGGCGGTCGACGGCGTCGACCTCGACATCGCGGCGGACAGCGTACACGCGCTGGTCGGCCCGAACGGCGCCGGGAAGACCACCCTGTTCAACCTGCTCACCGGATTCCTGCGGCCCAGCGGCGGCCGGATCGAGCTGGCCGGCCGCGACGTGACCGGGCTACCCCCCGAGCAGGTCGCCCGGCTCGGCGTGGCCCGGTCGTTCCAGATCACCAGCCTCTTCCCGCAGCTCTCCGCCCGCGAGCACGTCGAGCTGGCGTTGCAGTCGTCGAGCGGGCTGGGCTGGCGGTTCTGGCGCTCGGCGAAGCTGATGCGCCGCTACACCGACCGGGCCGCCGAGCTGCTCGACATGGTCGGGCTGGGCGAGCTGGCCGAGGCCCCGGCCGAGGCGCTGGCGTACGGGCGCAAGCGGGCGCTGGAACTGGCCATCGCCCTCGCCCTGGACCCGAAGGTGCTGCTGCTCGACGAGCCGACCGCGGGCATGGGACTGGAGGACGTCGACCGCACCGTCGAGCTGATCGCGCGCGTCCGGCAGGGCCGGACGGTCGTGATGGTCGAGCACAACATGAGCGTGGTCGGGCGGCTCGCCGACACCGTCACCGTCCTGCAGGCCGGCAGGGTCCTCGTCGAGGGCCCGTACGAGCAGGTCCGCGCCGACGAACGCGTGATCACCGCATACCTGGGAGCCGCTGATGCTGCGCATTGAGAACCTGTCCGCCTGGTACGGCGAGGCGCAGGTGCTGCGGGACGTCGGCCTGGAGGTCTCCGCCGGCGAGGTGGTCACGCTCGTCGGGCGCAACGGCGCCGGCAAGTCCACCCTGCTGCGTTGTGTGATGGGCCTGCACACCGGCCAGCGCGGCACGATCGAGCTGGACGGGCGCGACGTCGGGAGGCTGCCCGCGTACCGGCGGGCGCGGCTGGGGCTCGGCTGGGTCCCCGACGACCGGGGCAGCTACGCCACGCTGAGCGTGACGGAGAACCTCACCCTGCCGCCGACGGTCGGCCCCGACCCATGGTCGCTGGAGCGGGTGTACGAGGCGTTCCCCGCCCTCTACCAGCGGCGGGACTCGGCCGCCACCATGCTCTCCGGCGGCGAGCAGCAGATGCTCGCGCTCGCCCGGGTGCTGCGGATGGGCGCCCGGCTGCTGCTCTGCGACGAACCGACCGAGGGGCTCTCGCCGCTGCTCGTGCAGCAGGTCGGCGACCTCCTGCGCGAGGCCAAGCGGCACGGGGTGACCGTGCTGCTGGTCGAGCAGAACCTGCACTTCGCCACCGGCGTCGCCGACCGGCACTACCTGCTGGCCGAGGGACGCGTCGCGGAGGCGATGGACAACTCCGAGGTGCGCTCGCGGGAGCGCGAGCTGCTGTCGTACCTCGGCATCTGATTTCCGATTCGACGACCCGCGCGGCGCGCGGGGTGGAGGGATGAGCATGCGTAGGACGGTGGGTGTGGCCGCCGCGTCGGCGGCCGCGGTGGTGCTGGTCGCCGGCTGCGGCGGCGGTGGTCCCCAGTCGGGCGGGGACCAGAAGCTGACCGGGGACAAGATCGTGCTGGGCGTGCTGAACGACCAGTCCGGCGCGTACTCGGAGCTGTCCGGAAAGAACTCGGTCAAGGCCGTGGAGATGGCGATCGCCGACTTCAAGGCGAAGCACGGCGACCGGGCGGTGACGAAGGACATCACCGTGGAGACCGCCGACCACCAGAACAAGCCGGACATCGCCAACACCAAGGCCGCCGAGATGTACGACCGCAAGGGCGTCGACCTCATCCTCGACGTGCCCACCTCGTCGGCGGCGCTGAAGGTGGCCGACGTGGCGAAGGAGAAGAAGAAGCTCTACTTCAACATCGGCGCCGCGACCACCGACCTGACCGGCAAGAGCTGCAACAAGTACACCTTCCACTACGCGTACGACACGTACATGCTGGCCAACGGCACCGGCAAGACCACCACCGAGCAGGTGGGCAAGAACTGGTACATCCTCTACCCGAACTACGCGTTCGGTCAGGACATGGAGAAGAGCTTCTCCGCCGCCATCGCCGCGGCCGGCGGGAAGGTCGTCGGCAAGGACGGGGCGCCGTTCCCGAACACCAGCGGCGACTTCTCCACCTTTTTGCTCAAGGCGCCGACGCTGAACCCGAAGCCGGACGTGCTCGGCACCATGCAGGCCGGCGCGGAGCTGGTCAACGTGGTCAAGCAGTACAACGAGTTCAAGCTGCGGGACAAGGGCGTCGGCCTGGCGGTCGGCCTGATGTTCATCACCGACATCCACTCGCTCACGCCGGCCGCGCTCGCCGGCACCACCTACACCGACGCCTGGTACTGGAACTTCGACCAGCAGAACCGCGAGTTCGCCGACCGGTTCCAGAAGGAGACCGGCACCCGGCCGTCCTTCGCGCACGCGGCCAACTACTCCGCCGCGACGCAGTACCTGGAGGCCGTGCAGGCCGCCGGCACCGACGACGCCGACACGGTGGTCAAGGGGCTGGAGGGCAAGGAGGTCAACGACGTCTTCCTGCGCAACGGCAAGATCCGCGCGGAGGACCACCGGGTCATCCACGACGCGTACCTGGCCCAGGTGAAGCCGCAGTCCGAGGTCACCGAGCCGTGGGACTACGTCAAGGTGCTCAAGACCATCCCGGCGGCGGAGGCGTTCGCCGCCCCGTCCCCGGACTGCAAGCTGTGACCGGATTCCTGCAGAACACGTTCAACGGGCTGGTGAGCGGGGCGTTCTACGCCCTGCTCGCCCTCGGGCTCGCGGTCATCTTCGGCATGCTGCGCGTGGTCAACTTCGCCCACGGCGCGTTCTACATGCTCGGCGCATTCGGCGCGTACGTGCTGCTCACCGAGGCGGGCGTGCCGTTCTGGGCGGCACTGGTGATCATGCCGGTGGGGTTGGCCCTGCTCGGCATGGCGCTGGAGCGGGCCTTCATCCACCGGCTCACCCGGCTCGACCCGCTCTACAACTTCCTGCTCACCTTCGGCCTGACGCTGATCCTCCAGGATCTGGTGAAGCTCCGGTACGGCGTGCAGTCCAGCCCGTACGCCACCCCGTCGGCGCTGAGCGGGTCGGTCGACTTCGGGCTCTTCGACTTCCCCACCTACCGGGTCTTCATCCTCGGCTTCGCGGTCGCCGTCTGCGTCGGCGTCTGGTGGGTGCTGACCCGCACCCGCATCGGCATGGTGGTCCGGGCCTCGACCGAGCGGCCGGAGCTGACCCGGGCGTTCGGCATCGACGTCGGCCGCTGGGTCACCCCGGTGTTCGGCTTCGGCATCGGCCTGGCCGGGCTCGCGGGGGTGCTGGCCGCGCCGATGCGGGCCGTGAACCCGCTGATGGGCGCCGACCTCATCATCGTGGTGTTCGCCGTGGTGGTGATCGGTGGGCTGGGCTCGATCTTCGGGTCCGTCGCCGCCGGCTTCGGCATCGGCCTGGTCCAGGCGTGGGGCGAGGCGTACCTGTCCGACTTCCCGATCGTGTCGCAGACGATCGTCTTCATCGTGATGGCCGTCGTGCTGCTCTGGCGCCCGGCCGGGCTGTTCGGCCGTGAGGAGGCACCGGCATGACGAGCACCGTCGACACCGCGACCGACGCCGGTCGCCCGGCGCCGAGGTCCGGGCTGGTCGCCGTGACCCGGGCGCCCGGCTGGGTCCGGTACGCGCTGCTCGCCGTCGGGCTGCTGGTGGCGTTCTGGCTGCCCAACGGGCTGTACCCGGCGGTGGCGGTGGACATCCTCTGCTGGGCGCTGTTCGCCGTCGCCGTGGACCTGCTGCTCGGCTTCACCGGGCTGATGTCCTTCGGGCACGCGGCCTTCTGGGGCACCTCCGCGTACGTCACCGGGTTGGTGGCCATCCACGCCGGTCTGCCGTTCCCGGTGGCCGTGCTGGCCGGGGCGCTCGCCGCGGCCGTGCTCGCGGTGCCGATCGGCTACCTGGCGGTGAAGCGGACCGGCATCTACTTCGCCATGGTCACCCTGGCGTTCGCGCAGATGGTCTACTACGTGGCCAACGAGTGGCGCTCGGTCACCCGGGGCGAGAACGGCCTCCAGGGCGTGCCCCGGGAACTGTTCGGGCTGGACCTCGCCGACGACTACTACTTCTACTACGCGATCCTGCCGATCGTGCTGCTCGGGCTGGCCGCCGCGTGGCGGATCGTGCACTCGCCCTTCGGTCGGGTGCTGGTCGGCATCCGCGACAACCCGGCCCGCGCCCGCGCGCTCGGCTACCCCGTGCACCGCTACAAGCTGACCGCGTTCGTGCTGTCGGGCTTCATCGCCGGGCTCGGCGGCGGGCTGTTCGCCGTCGGCCACCGCTTCGTCTCCCTCGACGTGCTGCACTGGACCACCTCCGGCAAGGCCGTCATCGTGGTGGTGCTCGGCGGCATCGGCACGCTCTGGGGCGGGGTGCTCGGCGCGGGCATCCTGGTCCGCCTGGAGGACTGGCTGTCGTTCTCCGGGTTCGAGGCGATCGGCCTGGTCACCGGAAGCATCTTCGTCCTCGTCGTGCTCGTGTTCCGGCGCGGCATCTGGGGCAGCGCCGCCGCCCTGGCGCACCGCTGGCTGGCATCCCGCCGCCGGTAGTCCCGCGAGGGGCGCATCCGGCCGGCGCCCTCCCAGCGCACCCCCTGGTAGCGAACGTCCACCCGGGGGTGCGTCTGGTGCTGACAGATCCTCCCGGTTGCGGTGGGCACGCCGTCGGCCGGCGCCCCGTGTCGGGGTGCCGGCCGTCGGGTGTGGATGTGCCGCCGGGGGG